>NZ_JBSFVC010000002.1:312524-451399 GCF_053592095.1 Streptomyces sp. NPDC002787
GGGTCCGGCCGACTTGTCCGGTCGCACCGGCCCGTTCGATTCCACTGGCCCGTCTGGTTCCACCGGCCGTTCCGGCCTCACCGGCTCGTCGGGTCCGGCCGACTCGTCCGGTTCCACCGGCCCCTTGGATTCCACTGGCCCGTCCGGTCGCGCCGGTCCGTCCGGTCCGGTTGAGCCGACGGAGCGTCGGTGACGTGCGGCCACGGCCGCGTACACCACCAGCACCGCCGCGATCGCCGCCAGATGCTCCTTGCCGGCGAGGTTCTCCTTCACCAGCACCTCGACGACCATCGCCACGACGACCGCGCCCGCCGTGAAGTACGCCCGGTAGAGGCATCCCACGAACACGGCGAGCCCGACCACGGCCGCCGACGGCCCGGTGTCCACGACCCGCGCGTCCGACGCCGGCAGCCCCACGAAAAGGACGTCCGGGCCGAGCGCGATGCCCATGCGCGCGTACAGCGTGCCGGCCAGCGTGGCGACGTACGCGATCGCCAGCGTCCGCCGCTTCCCCAGACAGAGCTCCGCGATCCCGAACACGATCAGGATCTGCGCCAGCGCGCCCCACACCGGCAGATCCAGCGCCGGTACGAAGAGGGAGAGCGGCGTCCGCAGCAGCGCGAGCCAGAGCGGCTCCTCGGCGCGCACGGCACCCACGTTCTCGATGAACCGGTAGCCCCAGGACTGGTGGTGCACGGCGTGGACGAGGGCGGCGAGACAGACGGCGGCGATCGTCATGGGGATCGCCCGCAGACGACGCCGCACAAGGGCCGGCCGCACGGTGTCGTACAGCAGCCCCCACTCGGCGCGCGCCCCGCGGACGGCCCCGTTCATCCGTGTGTCCTCATCCGTGCGACTCCAGGTGCTCGCGGTGCGGCCACCACAGCGCCCGCCACGTTCGAAGACCGAACGGAACACCGCGAAGTTGAGCGGGACCCTCGTGATCCCGGTCTCCCCGGCTCGCTCAGGTCGCGTCGTACTCCTCGGCGAGCGTCTTCTCGTCGGCGTCGGCGTCGGCCTTCTCCGGCTCCACCGGCTCCCGCTCGGGGAGCTCCGCCGACAACGCCGCCGCGGCCCGCACCAGCGGCAGCGCCAGCAGCGCCCCCGCCCCTTCCCCGACCTTCACCCCGTGGTCGAGCAGCGGCTCGATGGCCATCCGGTCCAGCGCCTTGGCCTGCGCCGGCTCCCCACTGCTCTGCCCGGCGAGCCACCAGTCCGGCGCCCGGAACGCCACCCGCTGGGCGACCAGCGCACACGCCGCCGAGACGACCCCGTCCAGGATCACCGGCATCTTCCGCACCGCACTCTGCAGCAGGAACCCGGTCATCGCCGCCAGATCCGCCCCGCCCACGGTCGCGAGCAACTGCAACTGGTCCCCGAGCACCGGCCGGGCCCGCCGCAGGGCGTCCCGTACGGCCGCGCACTTGCGCATCCACGCCAGATCGTCGATCGCCCGACCGCCCCGCCCGGTCACCACGGACGCGTCGGTCCCGCACAGCCCCGCCACGAGGACGGCCGCCGCCGTGGTCCCGCCGACGCTCACATCGCCGAGGACGACGAGGTCCGTCCCGGAGTCCGCCTCCTCGTCCGCGAGCGCGACGCCCACGCGGAACGCGGCCTCCGCCTCCTCCGTCGTCAGCGCGTCCTCGACGTCGATACGGCCCGACCCGCGCCGCACCCGGTGCCGTACGACCTCCGCGGGCAGCGCGTCCGGGTCGCAGTCGAGCGAGAGGTCCACCACGCGTACGGGGACGTCGAGCTGCCTGGCAAGCACCGACACCGGGCTGCTGCCGTCGAGGACACCCCGTACCAGCTGGTCCGCCGTGCTCGCGGCCCGCGCGGAGACGCCGAGTTCGGCGATCCCGTGGTCGCCCGCGAACAGCACCACACGGGCCTGGCCGATCGGTCGCACCGGCACGGCCGACTGCGCCGCCGCCAGCCACTCACCCAGGTCGTCGAGGCGGCCCAGCGCCCCGGGCGGCACGATCTGCCTCTCCCGGCGCGCCTCGGCGTCGCGGCGCACCCCGCCGTCGGGGCGCTCGATCAGATCGGTGAAGTCGTCGAGATTAAGCGAGCTCATTCGCCGAACAGTACCGGCAGCGATCGAACACGACCGCGCCACACCGTGACCCCGCGACGTACGGACGCCTCACCACGCCACCGGCACGTCATTGCACCTCGGATCACCCACACCTACGTACCTTTTTGAGGCGAATGTCCTTAGGTCGTCGCCCTTGTCGTCCCCGTTTCCTCCGTCGCCCCGTCGCCCCGTCGCTTCCGCCGTCCCCAGGAGCCGCCATGCCCCCCACCTCGCGGCCGGACCCCGGCCAACTCGCCCCCGGCACCGACCCGTTCCAGGAGCCACGCCGAAACGACTGTCCGTGGTGCGGCTCGCGTCAGTTGCGTACGCGGGTGCGCGCGCCGGAGGGGAGGCGGCGCACGCGGGGCGTGTTCGTGGTCGACGAGTGCCGGGACTGCCGCCACGCCTTCCAGAACCCGCGGCCCACGGCGGACGGGCTGCTCCTCCGCCACCACCAGCACCCCGTCGAGGACCACATCCGCTCGCACCTCACCGGGCGGCTGCGCCACCGGTACCTCCGGGCCGCCGCCCGCGCGCTGCTGCCGTACCCGGAACCGGAGAGCTGGCTCGACGTCGGCACCGGCCACGGCCACTTCCCGGAGGCCGCGCGCGAGATCCACCCGTACACCGCCTTCGACGGCCTCGACCCGACCGCGCGTGTCGAACGGGCCTGGGCGGCGGGGCGCGTAGAGGAGGCTTATCAGGGCCTGCTCACCGACCCGGAGATCACCGCGCGGCTGCGCGCCCGCTACGACGTGGTGAGCATGTTCCACCACCTGGAACACACCGCCGACCCCCGCGAGGAACTCCGCGCCGCCCGCACCGTCCTGCGCCCCGGCGGCCACCTCGTCGTCGAAGTCCCGGAGCCCGTCCGCCCGTTCGGCAGACCGCCCGGCAGAGGACGCCGACCCTGGAGACGGTCCGACCGCCCGCGCCCCCTCCACCTCATGCCCCTGCGCAACCTGCTCGCCGAGCTGGAGTCCCTGGGCTTCGAGATCCTGGTCACCCGCACCTGCGCCGCGCTCCCGGCCCGCGCACACCGCATCATCGCGCGCCGCCCGGCACAACCGGCCGCCCCGGCACCCCTCAGAGTCCCGACGGCCAGGCCCTCAGCCCCGTCAGCGCCCCCTGCCGCCTCCGCGCCCCCTGGGCAGTCCTGGCCCGACCCCTCGGCCTCAGCCCCGTAGGGGCAGCGCCTGACCCGCCACCACCAGCAGCACGTGCTCGCACTCCGCGGCGAAGGCCGCGTTCAGGCGGCCGAGTTCGTCACGGTAACGGCGCCCGGAGGCGGTGGCCGGCACGATCCCGGAGCCCACCTCGTTGGAGACGGCGACCACCGTGCGGCGCGTGTGCCGTACGGCATCGGTCAGCTCGGCGACACGCGCCCGGAGCGCGCGCTCCCCACCCCCGGCCCACTCCGCGTCGTCCCACGCCCCCACCGAGTCCATCGCGTCCGTCAGCCACAGCGACAGACAGTCGATGAGCAGCGGCGCCCCGTGGTCGTCCTTCAACAGCGGTACGAGGTCACAGGTCTCGACCGTGCGCCAGAAGCCGGGCCGCCGCTCACGGTGGGCGGTGACCCGCGCGGCCCACTCCCCGTCGCCGTTGCGCGTCCCACCGGTCGCCACGTACAGCACGTCCGGGAACGCCTCCAGCCGCCGCTCGGCCTCCACCGACTTGCCCGAGCGCGCCCCACCGAGCACGAGCGTCCGGCGCGGCACATCGGGCACGTCCTCGTAGGCGCCCACCGCCAGCGTCGTACCGTCCGACACGGCGCGCGCGCCCGCCGCCGCGAGCCGGCGCGGCAACTCGCCGTCCCCCGGCACGTCATGGTCGATGTGTACGGCGATGACATCGGTGGTCGGCCCGACGACCCCCGCCGCCCGCAGCCGAGCCAGGGCGTCCGGCCGCCCCAGCACATCGGCGAGCACCATGTCGTACGGCTCCACCGACCGCTCGTCCATCCCGGCGGGCGCGCCCCCCGGCGGCAGATACAGCAACCGCTGCCCGCCCGGCCCCGTCACCGCGTACCCCGTCCCCGGCGAGTCCAGCGCCTGCGCCCGCACCCGGTGCCCGGTCAGCAGAGCCAGCTCCCGCCCGTCCGGCACCCGCCCCGGCTGCGGCAGCCCCGCCGGCACCTCCACGGGGGGCCCGTCGTGGGGATGCGACAGCAGCACCTGCCGTACGCCGGTCAACGAGTGCCCGGCGCGTGCGGCCGCTAGGGCGGCGCCCGGGGTGAGGTCGAGCAGCAGTGTGCCGTCCACGAGCAGCGCGGTCGCCCCGCGCGCGGCAGCGCCGAGCGCGGTCGCGCACACCGCGCACGGACAGTCGGGGCGGGGAAGCCCCGCGGGGGCGCCGGTGCCGAGCAATGTCAGTTCCACATCCCCGATTTTCCCGTGTCCCGATGAACACCCGCAGGTCTTGTGCGTCCGACTAGGCTCAGGGAGGACCGGATCTTGCTCGGTACTGTGTGCGGTATCGGGCCGGTACTTACGGAGGCTCACATGGCGGCATGGACGTGGCGGTTCGAGAAGTCCGACGGGGCGGAGGTCCAGCCCGCGGTCCAGCCCGAGGAGTTCACGACCCAGGGAGACGCCGAGTCGTGGATCGGAGAGCACTGGAAAGCGCTGCTGGAGGGCGGCGCCGATCAGGTGCGCCTCTTCGAGGACACGGCGGAGATCTACGGTCCGATGAGCCTGCACGCGCAGTAGCTCCGCGCGGTAGCTCCGCTGGGGGCGGGGTCCCGGATCGGGGCTCCGCCCCGAATCCCCGCAGGAGAACTCGGGGGTGCGGCTGCTCGGCGGGTGCGGGTGGTGTGTGGTTGCTCGCGCAGTTCCCCGCGCCCCTGAAGGGCCAGGCCCTGCGGGCCTGGAAAGCGGCGGGTCGGCGGGCCGAAAAGCACGGGGCGCAGCCCCTGCTTTTCAGGGGCGCGGGGCTGTGCTGATATGCGGCTCCGCCGCGTGGGCGCGACCAGCCCCCACTCACCCGCACCCGCCGACACACCCGCACGCCCGAGCTACTATCAGGCGCCGCGCCCTTACCCCCGCACCCCGCACAGGTGCAGCAACGCGGCCACCCGCCGATAGGGATCCGTCCGCCCCGCCCGCTCCTCGGCCGCGAGCAACGCCTCCAGCGCCTCTGGCACCTCCGGCAGCCCCGCGTCGTCCGCGGCCAGGTCCGTGAACACCCGCACCCCGTACCACGCGTGCAGCGGCGCCCCGATCCCCGCCAGCGCGTCCGTCAGCATCTCCAGCCGGTCCGCCCGCACATCCAGCCCGAGCCGGTTCCGGTACGCGGTGGTGTCGAAGGCCGCCAACGCCCCCGCCCAGTCCCCGGCCAGCCCCGCCCGCATGGCGAGCGCGTCGCCGTTCCGTACGAGCAGCGACAGCAGCCCACCCGGCGCCAGCATCCGCGCCAGCCCCGCCAGCAGCGCGTCCGGCTCCTCGACGTACATCAGGACACCGTGACAGAGCACCACGTCGAAACTGCCCGGCAGGAAGTGCACACCGGTGTCCCGGCCGTCACCCTCGACGATCCGCATCCGCCCGCGGATGCCCTCGGGCTCGGCGGCGACCACCTCCCGGGCCACGGCGATCAGCTTCGGCTCCCGCTCGATCCCGGTCACCGCGTGCCCGGCCCGGGCCAGCCGCAGCGCCTGCGTGCCCTGTCCCATGCCCACGTCGAGCACCCGGAGCCGCTGCCCGACCGGGAAGCGTCCGGCGATCTGCTCGTCCACCTGGCGGGAGACCAGTTCCTGTCGTACGACCTCGCGCAGTGTGCCCAGCCGGTTCAGCCAGGCCTCTGCGGCACCCCCGGAGAAAGCCGTCGTGCTCAGGGTCGCTCTCCGCGCTTGACCTGCGGCTTCGGCAGCCGGAGGCGACGCATCTGGAGGGTGCGCATCAGGGCGTAGGCCACGGCGCCCTTCTTGTTCGCGTCGGGGAAGCGCGCGTTCAGCTGCTTCTTCAGACGGAACCCGAGGCTGATCGAGTCGACCACGATCAGGACGATGACGAAGAGCCACAGCAGCAGCGCGATGTTCTGCAGCGACGCCACCCGCACCATGCTCAGCACGAGGATGATCACGGCCAGCGGCAGGAAGAACTCCGCGACATGGAACCGGGAGTCCACGAAGTCACGGGCGAACTTGCGCACCGGGCCCTTGTCCCGGGCGGGCAGATAGCGCTCGTCGCCGGTCGCCAGCGCCTGGCGCTGCTTCTCCAGCGCGGCACGGCGCTCGTCGCGGGAGCGCTTGGCGGCCTCCTTGCGCGTCGTGGGCGTGTTGGCCACGCTGCGACGCTGGGACTGGGCCTCGCTCCGCTTGGGAGTGGGCCGCCCCTTGGGGGCCTGCGGATGACGGGTCTGCTTGGAGTCGGTCACCGGCGCCTTGTCGGCGACCGGGTCCTTCTCGCTCTTGGCGCGGCTACGGAACACAAAACCCAAGGGTACGGGGTGCCGGGGCATGGACCCCAGCCCGGTGGGGAACGATCCGGCAACACCCGGCGTCTGTGCTGGGGACAGAGCCAGGGCGAATGTGGCCGGAAGTCTCGGAGAAGGGGGAGTGCGGTGAAGGTTCGTCCGTGGGCGAACTGAGGTGTTCCGGGGGGCGGCCCGTACTCAACCCCGGGGAACACCTACTCCCTACGCCGGAGCGGCGCCGTACACAGTCGTCCTTGGGGATGAGCGCATCCGTCCCCGAACAGTGCGGTAATGGATGCAGGGCCCGTACTGTGGGTTCTGTCGCAGACCTGTGAGCTGGAGTCCGTCAGAAGGGGGCGCGCGAAGCCCATGAGCGGTGTCATGAAGCGTATGGGGATGATCTTCCGCGCGAAGGCGAACAAGGCCCTTGACCGGGCCGAGGACCCGCGCGAAACCCTCGATTACTCGTACCAGAAGCAGCTGGAGCTGCTCCAGAAGGTGCGGCGGGGTGTGGCCGACGTCGCCACGTCGCGCAAGCGCCTGGAGCTCCAGCTCAACCAGCTCCAGTCCCAGTCCTCGAAGCTGGAGGACCAGGGCCGCAAGGCGCTCGCGCTGGGCCGGGAGGACCTGGCCCGCGAGGCGCTCTCGCGCCGTGCCGCGCTCCAGCAGCAGGTCACGGACCTGGAGACACAGCACGCCACCCTCCAGGGCGAGGAGGAGAAGCTCACCCTCGCCGCCCAGCGTCTTCAGGCCAAGGTCGACGCCTTCCGCACGAAGAAGGAGACGATCAAGGCCACCTACACGGCCGCCCAGGCCCAGACCCGTATCGGCGAGGCCTTCTCCGGCATCTCCGAGGAGATGGGCGACGTCGGCCTCGCGATCCAGCGCGCCGAGGACAAGACCGCGCAGCTCCAGGCCCGCGCCGGCGCCATCGACGAGCTGCTCGCCTCCGGCGCCCTCGACGACCCGTCCGGCATGCACAAGGACGACATCCAGGCCGAGCTGGACCGCCTCTCCGGCGGCACGGACGTCGAGCTGGAGCTCCAGCGCATGAAGGCGGAGCTGGCCGGCGGTTCGTCCGCGCAGCAGCAGGCCATCGAGGGCGGCACGGGACAGGCCGCCCCGCAGCAGCAGTCCCAGCGGCAGGACACCCCGCGCTTCGACAAGTAGGGGTCTCTCGTCCCCGAGGAGGGCGACATGATCGTACGGATCATGGGGGAGGGGCAGGTGAGGCTGGACGACGTCCACTTCGCCGAGCTGAACAAGCTGGACGACGTACTCCTGGCGGAAATGGAGGTCGGCGACGGCCCGGGCTTCCGCCACACCCTCCACGCCCTCCTGGACAAGGTCCGGGAACTGGGCACGCCCCTGCCCGACGACTCCCTGGAGCCGTCGGAGCTCATCCTCCCGGCGCCGGACGCGACGCTGGAGGAGGTCAAGGAGATGCTGAGCGAAGACGGTCTGATCCCGGGATGAGAAGCAGGGCGCAGCCCTTGCTTTTCAGGGGCGCGGGGCTGCATCGATATGCGGCTCCGCCGCGCGGGCGCGACCAGCCCCCACCAGCCTGCACCGGACCGACGCCCACCCCCTGGTGACAACCGTGAGCACCTTCCAGCGCGCCAGGGCCTGGCTGACAGCGCACCCCACCGCGCTGGACGCGGCCCTCGCCCTCGGCGTCCTCGTCGCGATGGTCGCGGGCTCGTTCGTCGACCCGTCCGCCGACCACGGTGGCAAATGGGGCGCCCGCACCCCCGACCGGCTCAGCCTCGCGCTCATGGTCCCGGCCGCCGCCGTCCTGATCGCCCGCCGCCGCGCGCCCATGCTCGTCCTGGGCGCGACCTCGGCCCTCACCCTCGCCGAGCTGGTGACCGGCGACCCCCGCGCCCCCGTCGCGATGTCCGCCGTGGTCGCGCTCTACACGGTCGCCTCCACCACCGACCGCCCCACCACCTGGCGCGTCGGCCTGCTCACCATGACCGTGCTGACGGGCACGGCCATGCTCGCCGGGCCCCTCCCGTGGTACGACCAGGAGAACATCGGCCTCTTCGCCTGGACCGGCATGGCCGCCACGGCCGGAGACGCGGTCCGCAGCCGCCGGGCCTTCGTGGCGGCCATCAGGGAACGCGCGGAACGAGCCGAACGCACCCGTGAGGAGGAGGCCCGCCGCCGGGTCGCCGAGGAGCGCCTGCGGATCGCCCGCGACCTGCACGATGTCGTCGCCCACCACATCGCCCTGGTCAACGTGCAGGCCGGGGTCGCCGCCCACGTGATGGACAAGCGGCCCGACCAGGCCAAGGAGGCCCTCGCCCACGTCCGTGAGGCGAGCCGTTCCGCGCTCAACGAACTCCGTGCCACGGTCGGCCTGCTCCGCCAGTCCGGCGACCCCGAGGCCCCCACCGAGCCCGCCCCCGGCCTGGCACGGCTCGACGAACTCGTCGGCACCTTCCACAGCGCGGGCCTCGCGGTCGAGGTGGCCCGCGCCGACCAGGGCGTGACCCTGCCGGCCGCCGTCGACCTCGCCGCCTACCGCGTCATCCAGGAAGCCCTCACCAATGTGCGCAAGCACGCCGGTCAGGAGGCCAAGGCCGAGGTCAGCGTCGTACGCGTCGGCTCGAACGTGGAGATCACCGTTCTCGACAACGGCACCGGACCCGAGGGGAAGGACGCGGACGCCGAGGGCGACAGGGACGCCGGCGGAGGCCACGGCCTGCTCGGTATGCGGGAACGGGTGACCGCGATCGGCGGCTCCCTCACCACCGGCCCCCGCTACGGCGGCGGCTTCCGCGTCCATGCGATCCTGCCGCTCGAGCCCCGAACGACCGCCGCAGAAGAACCCGTACGACCGTGACCACCGCCCCGGGGGACCCCGTATGACGATCCGTGTCCTGCTCGCCGACGACCAGGCGCTGCTGCGCAGTGCCTTCCGGGTACTCGTCGACTCGGAGCCGGACATGGAGGTCGTGGGGGAGGCCTCGGACGGGGCGGAGGCGGTGCGGCTCGCGAAGGAGGAGCGAGCGGACGTCGTGCTGATGGACATCCGGATGCCGGGCACGGACGGACTGGCCGCCACCCGCATGATCAGCGCCGATCCGACGCTCGCGCACGTCCGGGTCGTCATCCTCACCACCTTCGAGGTCGACGACTACGTCGTGCGGTCGCTGCGCGCCGGCGCCTCCGGCTTCCTCGGCAAGGGCTCCGAGCCGGACGAACTGCTGAACGCGATCCGGGTCGCGGCCGGCGGCGAGGCGCTGCTGTCGCCCACCGCGACCAAGGGCCTGATCGCCCGCTTCCTCGCCCAGCCGGACGACTCCGCCGACGGCGACGGCGGTGCCGCCGCCCGCTCGGAGCGGCTCTCCACACTGACCGGCCGCGAGCGCGAGGTGCTCGTGCAGGTCGCCGGGGGCCTCTCCAACGACGAGATCGCCGAGCGCCTGGAGGTCAGCCCGCTGACCGTGAAGACACACGTCAACCGGGCCATGGCCAAGCTCGGCGCCCGCGACCGGGCCCAACTGGTGGTCTTCGCCTACGAGTCGGGCCTGGTACGCCCAAGGGTGGACTGAGGGCCGCCGGGGACTACTCCACTCGGAGTATGCGCGGCATAAGGAAATGGCCCTGGGGAGCGAGGGAATAGGGGTCCCCTATGGCTCAGGGTATGAGGTGAGCGCTCACAACCGCTTCACAGGGGCGACACATGGGGGGATCGAAGCCGCATGTGGCATGGGCGTTCGTCCTCCGCTCACGCCACAGAAGAGAGACCCTGACCCATGTCCTGGCTGTCTCGGTTCAGCCTCGCACAACGGGCCCTCGTCGGTCTGATGTCGATCATCGCGCTCGTCTTCGGGGCGATCGCGATACCCCAGCTCAAGCAGCAGCTGCTGCCCACCATCGAACTGCCCATGGTGTCCGTGCTCGCCCCCTACCAGGGCGCGTCCCCGGACGTGGTCGAGAAGCAGGTCGTCGAGCCCATCGAGGACAGCCTCGAAGGCGTCGACGGCATCACCGGCGTCACCTCCACCGCCAGCGAGGGCAACGCCCTGATCATGGCGTCCTTCGACTACGGCCCCGGCACCGACCAGCTCGTCGCCGATGTCCAGCAGGCCGTGAACCGGGTCCGGGCGCAGCTCCCGGACGACGTGGACCCGCAGGTGATCGCCGGCTCGACGGACGACATGCCCACCGTCGTCCTCGCCGTCGCCTCCGACGAGGACCAGCAGGCCCTCGCCGACCGGCTCGACCGGACCGTCGTGCCGACGCTGGAGGGCATCGACGGTGTCGGCCAGGTCACCGTCGACGGCGTACGGGACCTCCAGGTCACCGTCACCCCCGACGACGCGAAGCTGGCGAAGGCGGGCCTGAACACGATGGCCCTCTCCCAGGCGCTCCAGGCCGGTGGCGTCACCGTCCCGGCGGGCTCCTTCGACGAGGACGGTGCCAACCGCACCGTGCAGGTCGGCGGCGGCTACACCTCGCTGGAGCAGATCGAGAACCTGATGGTGCGCGGCGAGGGCGCGAAGAAGCCCGTACGCCTCGGCGATGTCGCCGCCGTCAAGGAGGAGCAGGCCAAGGCCGACTCCATCACCCGCACCAACGGTGAGCCGAGCCTCGCGGTCATGGTCACCATGGACCGCAACGGCAGCGCGGTCGCGATCTCGGAGGCCGTGGAGGACCAACTGCCGGACATGCGGCGGGACCTGGGCTCCGGCGCGACCGTCACCGTGGTCAGCGACCAGGGCCCGGCGGTCTCCAAGTCCATCGACGGTCTGACCACCGAGGGCGCGCTCGGCCTGGTCTTCGCGGTCCTGGTGATCCTGGTCTTCCTGGCGTCGATCCGCTCGACCCTCGTCACCGCGGTGTCCATCCCGCTGTCGGTGGTCCTGGCGCTGATCGTGCTGTGGACCCGGGACCTCTCCCTCAACATGCTGACGCTCGGCGCGCTGACCATCGCCATCGGCCGGGTCGTCGACGACTCGATCGTCGTCCTGGAGAACATCAAGCGCCACCTCGGCTACGGCGAGGAGCGCGAGGAGGCGATCCTCAAGGCGGTCCGCGAGGTCGCCGGCGCCGTCACCTCGTCCACGCTGACGACGGTCGCCGTCTTCCTCCCGATCGGCCTGACCGGCGGCATGGTCGGCGAGCTGTTCGGCAGCTTCTCGCTGACCGTGACGGCGGCCCTGCTGGCCTCCCTCCTCGTCTCCCTGACGGTCGTCCCGGTCCTCTCCTACTGGTTCCTGCGCGCCCCGAAGGGCACGCCCGAGGACGCCGAGGAGGCGCGCCGCAAGGCCGAGGAGAAGGAGGCGAAGAGCCGCCTCCAGCGGTTTTACGTCCCCGTCCTGCGCTTCGCCACGCGTCGCCGGCTGACCAGCGTGGCCATCGCGGTCGTCGTCCTGATCGGCACGTTCGCCATGGCCCCGCTGCTGAAGACGAACTTCTTCGACCCGGGCGACCAGGAAGTCCTCAGCCTCAAGCAGGAGTTGAAGCCCGGCACCAGCCTCGCGGCGACCGACGAGCAGACCAGGAAGGTCGAGAAGCTGCTCGCCGACACCAAGGGGGTCAAGGACTACCAGGTCACCATCGGCTCCTCCGGCTTCCTGGCCGCGTTCGGCGGTGGCACCGACACCAACCAGGCCTCGTACAGCGTCATGCTGGACGACTCGGCCGCCGCCGCGGACGTCCAGGACACGATCGAGAAGGGCCTCGCCGGGCTCTCCGGGATCGGTACGACGACCGTCGCGGTCGGTGACGCCTTCGGCAGCCAGGACCTCAGCGTGGTCGTGAAGGCCGCCGACGGCGACGTCCTGCGCAAGGCGGCCGAGCAGGTCCACGACGCGGTCTCGACCATGGACAACGTCACCGACGTCACCAGTGACCTGGCCCAGAGCGTGCCCCGCATCTCGGTCAAGGCCACCGACAAGGCGGCCGCGGCCGGCTTCGACGACCAGACCCTCGGCGCTGCCGTCGGCCAGGCCGTACGCGGGACGACCAGTGGCCGGGCCATCCTCGACGACACCGAGCGGGACGTCGTCATCAAGTCGGCGAAGCCCGCCGAGACGCTCCAGGAGCTGCGGGACCTGCCGCTGGGCGCGGTGAAGCTCGGCGACATCGCGGACGTCGAGCTGGTGGACGGCCCGGTCTCCATGACCCGGATCGACGGCCAGCGGGCCGCGACGATCACGGCGAAGCCCAAGGGCGACAACACCGGCGCGGTCAGCACCGACCTCACCGCCAAGCTGGACGCCCTGAAGCTCCCCGAGGGCGCCACCGCCGACATCGGCGGCGTCTCCGAGGACCAGGACGAGGCCTTCGCCTCCCTCGGCCTCGCGATGCTCGCGGCGATCGCGATCGTCTTCATGCTGCTGGTCGCGACCTTCCGGTCCCTGATCCAGCCGCTGATCCTGCTGGTCTCCATCCCGTTCGCGGCCACCGGCGCGATCGGCCTGCTGATCATCACCGGTACGCCTATGGGTGTCCCCGCGATGATCGGCATGCTGATGCTCATCGGCATCGTGGTGACGAACGCGATCGTGCTGATCGACCTGATCAACCAGTACCGCCGACAGGGCCACAGCACGGTCGAGGCGGTCATCGAGGGCGGCCGCCACCGCCTCCGTCCGATCCTGATGACGGCGCTGGCGACGATCTTCGCGCTGCTTCCCATGGCCCTCGGCATCACGGGCGAGGGCGGCTTCATCGCCCAGCCGCTGGCCGTGGTCGTCATCGGCGGCCTGATCACCTCCACCCTCCTGACCCTCCTGCTGGTCCCGACCCTCTACACGATGATCGAGATCCGCAAGGAGCGCCGGGCGAAGAAGAAGGCCCTGAAGCGGGCGGGCACCCCGTCCGAGCCGACGAAGTCGGAGTCGGAGAAGCCGGAGCCCGCCGGGGTGTGACACCCCCGCGCCCAGGGCGGCCGGGTCCCGAACCATGTGGGTTCGGGACCCGGCCGTCTGCGTGCCGCCCTTGCGTATCCTGTGCCTCGAACTGCTTCACGGGGGAGGGGCCCGCGCGTGGCGCTGCACAGCGACGACCCGAGATCGGTCGGCGGGTACAAGGTGGTCGACCGGCTCGGCAACGGAGGCATGGGCGTCGTCTACCGGGCCAGGGCACGCTCCGGCCGCGAGGTCGCCGTGAAGGTGGTGCACGCCCAGTACGCGCAGGACGCCGTCTTCCGCACCCGGTTCCGGCAGGAGATCGAGGCCGTCCGCAAGGTCAGCGGCGCCTTCACCGCGGCGGTCGTGGACTCCGACCCGGAGGCCGCACGCCCCTGGATGGCGACCCAGTACGTGCCCGGTCGCTCGCTCGCCCAGCGGATCCACGACCGGGGCCCGCTCCGTGACACCGAGCTGCGCTCCCTGGCCCTCGGGCTCGTCGAGGCGCTGCGGGACATCCACCGGGCCGGTGTGGTGCACCGGGACCTGAAACCGGCCAACGTCCTGATGGCGGCGGACGGCCCCCGCGTCATCGACTTCGGCATCTCCCGCGCGGCGGAGAACCACGCCCTGACCGAGACCGGACAGATGATCGGCACCCCGCCCTTCATGTCCCCGGAACAGCTCACCGACGCCCGCACGGCCGGCCCGGCCTCGGACGTCTTCTCCCTCGGGACGCTGCTGGTGTACGCCCTCACCGGGCGGGGCCCCTTCGACGCGGACAGCCCCTATCTGACGGCCTACCGGGTGATCCACGACGAACCCGTGCTGGACGGGGTGGAAGGGCCGCTGCGCACCGTTGTGGAGCGCTGTCTGGCCAAGGAGGCCGCCGACCGCCCCGGACTCGACGAACTGGCGCGGGAGTTCGAGACCGCCCTGCCGGAGCCGGAGCCGGGCGCCCTGCCGGCGGTGGCCCGGCACGAGGACGCCGCGGCCGTCGCCACGGAGATCCACGTCGGGACCGGGACGGGCCCGGAGCCGGACCCACGCCCCGCCCGCCGACGCCGTCCCCTGCTCGCCGCGACCGGCACCGTCGGCGCGCTGGTCCTCGGAGTGACCGCCTATCTGCTGGGGCCGGGTGGCGTGGACACGACCGACGCGGCGGCCCCGGCGCCGTCCGCGACCTCCCGCTGGACGGCTCCGCCCAGCGGCTGGAAGCCCTGGCAGACGACGGTGTTCGCGACGGCGTCGGCCGGCGCACGCCGACCGCTGCCCCCGAAGGACGGCAGCCACGGCGGCGCTCCCTCCTGCCAGGCGCACGGCAACGACGTCTACTGCGCGGGCGCGGGAGCCCTCCCGGTCCGCGTCGACGGCCGTACCGGAAAGACCCTCTGGCGCGCGGGCATCGCACCGGCCACCACCGAGCGGAGGCTGTACCACGCCTCGGTCCTCGGTGTCCGGGACGGCACCGTCCTCGTGCAGCAGACCGTCTCCGGCGACGAGCCCGTGGTGGACCCGGTCCATCTCGTCGCCCTCGACGCCAAGACCGGTGAGCAGCTGTGGACCCGTCAGGTGGACACCACCCACGTCTACACGGCCCTGACCGATGGCCTGGTCCTCACCCCCGAACACGGCGGCGAGACGGTCACGGCCCGTTCCCCGCGCACGGGCGCCGAGCGCTGGTCCCTGCCGATGCCGGCCGGTCACCACTGCGTGTTCACCACGGCCGGAGCGGGCACGTACGCGCACTGCCGGCCGGTGACCCGGGACGCCAAGGCGGCCAACGCGGAATCCCGGGTCCTGGTCGTGGACCGCGCCGACGGCTCGGCCCGGACCGTGAAGGTGCCGCTGAACAGCGTCCTGCTCGGCGCGAAGCAGGGAGACCTGGTCCTGGTCGCGGACGACACCGAGTACACCGACGCGACCCGCGGCAGCGACCCGACGTACGACACGATCCTGCTCCTGGACCCGGAGACCGGGGCCCGGGTGATGACGAAGCCGGGCGAGAACGGGCGGGGCCGGGCGGCCCTGACGGGCGGCGTGCTGGTGTTCACCCGGTCCGGCGGCCAGGTGACCGCCGTGTCACCGCACACGGGCGAGCTGCTGTGGCGGGCCAGGACCAGTCTGGAACGTCCGGGCGAGCCCGGGTACGACGCCGTGACGGGCACCCTCTACCTGGCCAGCGTCACCGGCAGGGTCGCGGCGCTCGACAGGCTCAAGGGCACCCTGCTGTGGGAGACGCTGCCCCGTGCCACGCCGACCTGGTCCGTCCAGGGCGCGCCCTGGACGCTGCCCCACGAGGGAGCGCTGGTCGTGGCCGCCCCCGACGGCGCTCTCTTCTCCCTCGATCCCGCTCACCCCGACCGGGAGCCCGTGTCGGGGTGAGCGCGCGTCGCGGTACGAGGGCTACGGCAGCGCCAGCATCCGCTCCAGCGCCAGCTTGGCGAACGCCTCGGTCTCCTTGTCGACCTCGATCCGGTTGACGAGGTTGCCCTCGGCCAGCGACTCCAGCGTCCAGACCAGGTGGGGCAGGTCGATCCGGTTCATGGTGGAGCAGAAGCAGACCGTCTTGTCGAGGAAGACGATCTCCTTGCCCTCGGGCGCGAAACGGTTCGCCAGCCGCCGGACGAGGTTCAGCTCGGTGCCGATGGCCCACTTGGAACCGGCCGGCGCGGCCTCCAGCGCCTTGATGATGTACTCGGTCGACCCGACGTAGTCCGCCGCCGCCACGACCTCGTGCCTGCACTCGGGGTGGACGAGGACGTTCACACCCGGGATGCGCTCCCGTACGTCGTTCACGGACTGCAGGCTGAAGCGCCCGTGCACCGAGCAGTGCCCCCGCCACAGGATCATCTTCGCGGCCCGCAGCTGCTCGACGGTGAGGCCGCCGCCCGGCTTGTGCGGGTTGTAGACGACACAGTCGTCGAGCGACATCCCCATGTCCCGCACGGCCGTGTTGCGCCCCAGGTGCTGGTCCGGCAGGAACAGGACCTTCTCACCCTGCTCGAAGGCCCAGTCCAGGGCCCGCTTGGCGTTCGACGAGGTGCAGATCGTGCCGCCGTGCTTGCCGGTGAAGGCCTTGATGTCGGCGGAGGAGTTCATGTACGAGACGGGCACGACCTGCTCGACTATGCCGGCCTCCGTCAGCACGTCCCAGCACTCGGCGACCTGCTCGGCGGTGGCCATGTCGGCCATGGAGCACCCGGCGGCGAGGTCCGGCAGCACCACCTTCTGGTCGTCGCCGGTCAGGATGTCCGCCGACTCCGCCATGAAGTGCACACCGCAGAACACGATGTACTCGGCCTCGGGCCGCGCCGCCGCGTCCCGGGCCAGCTTGAAGGAGTCGCCCGTGACGTCCGCGAACTGGATGACCTCGTCGCGCTGGTAGTGGTGGCCGAGCACGAAGACCTTGTCCCCGAGCTTCTCCTTGGCCGCGCGGGCACGCTCGACCAGGTCGGGGTCGGACGGGGAGGGGAGATCGCCGGGGCACTCGACGCCGCGCTCGCTCCTCGGGTCGGCCTCGCGGCCGAGCAGCAGCAGGGCGAGGGGCGTCGGCTGTACGTCGAGCTCCTGGGTCTGGGCGGTGGTCACGACACGCACCCTTTCTGTTCTGCGGCTCGCCGCCCGGGGGAGGGTCGGCGGGACATTCGGGCTATCCTTTTCGTCGAATTGACGTTATCTATCATAACCGCTTCACGTCACGTTGACGATGTCCATAGCGTCGATGTGACATGAATCCCGGTGACGGCATCCCGGGCCGCCGTCCACAGGTCGGTGCCCACTTCACGGGCCATGTGCGAGCATGAAGAGAGACGCGAGGGAAATCCGCGCGGCCCGGAATGAATCCGGGGCTCCGGCGGTTGCACTCGTCGGCAAGCAGTCTCCGTACAACCCGGGAGAGATGTAGATGTCCGTATCGGACGAGTCCACCACCGTCACCGACGGCATCATCCTGTCCGACGCCGCCGCGGCGAAGGTCAAGGCCCTGCTCGACCAGGAAGGCCGTGACGATCTGGCGCTGCGCGTCGCCGTTCAGCCCGGCGGCTGCTCCGGCCTGCGCTACCAGCTCTTCTTCGACGAGCGGTCCCTCGACGGCGACGTCGTCAAGGACTTCGACGGGGTCAAGGTCGTCACCGACCGCATGAGCGCTCCCTACCTGGGCGGTGCCTCCATCGACTTCGTCGACACCATCGAGAAGCAGGGCTTCACCATCGACAACCCGAACGCGACGGGCTCCTGCGCCTGCGGCGACTCCTTCAGCTGAGTCGCGGCCCGCGCGGCAGCGGTTCGCGCACGGGTGACAGACACGACGAAGGCGGCGTCCCCCTCCGACGGGGACGCCGCCTTCGTACGTCTGCTCGCCTGCCGCGGGGCCGTCCGCCGGCCTGTCGCGGCGGTGCCTACCGCGGCTGCAGCTCCGCGATCCCGCCCTCCGGGATCGCCTCGCCGTCCGACCCGACCACCTTCCGGTCGCCCAGCGGCTCGTCCAGCCGCACCGTCCGCTCCACCGCCTTGGCGATCAGGATGCAGACCTTGTCCTCCCACGGCGTGTCGGTCACGGTGACCTTCACCTCACCCGACTCCTCGCTCACCGAGGCCGTGTAGTCGCTGCACACCCCGCCCCAGAAGGTCACGGTCAGCTCGTCGCCGTCGACCGTGTAGCCCTCCACCCGCACATCGCGCGAGGACGGACCGGTGGACGGCGTGTCACCCGGGCCGCCGGGCTCCTCGGTCGGCTCCGACCGGGCCTCGGGGGAGGTCAGGTACTTCGGGTCGATCGCCGGATGCGTCACCGTGTACGGGTCCCCGGCCCCCGCCGGCCGCACCTCGAACAGCCAGGACGGCACCAGCGCCGGCCGGCCGTCCACGTGGTGCGAGGCGAGCCCGAACACCGCGTTCCCGACGGTGACCGGCTCCGGCTTCGGCGGCGTGGACATCCGCTCGCACGGCGTCGTCGGGTCCGCTCCGACCGTCCCGCTCTCGCCGGCCGGCTCGTTCTCGCCCTCCAGCGGTACGGGACCGGTGCAGCCGCCGACCCCCCCGCGCGCGGTGCCGGCACCCTGACCGGAGCCGTTCAGCAGCTCCAGCGCCCGCTCCGCGTCGACCACGGCGTACGTGTCGCTCTTCACCGGCGACTTCAGGTTGCCGCTGCCGCCGGCCACCTGGCCGTCGGCGCCGATCTGGATGCCGGTCGTCCAGCCGTACGTCGGCAGACCGCCGACCTCGGGATCGGCGTTCACCACCCGTACGGCGCCCATGAGCTGGGTGGCGTCGAGCTTGGCGTCGTCCTGGCCGACGGCCTTGAGCACCGGGGCCGCCGCCTTCTCGGCCGCCGCCTCGCTCACCGGGTCGCCGCCCTCGGCCGCGCCGCCGGAGCAGACGTCGACCTTCTGGCAGTTGTCGGTGCCCGGCGTGAACCGGCTGAACGTCCATGTCCCCGGCGACTGCCTGTTGACCTGGAGCGCCGGTCCCGACCCGTCCCCGGCGTTCCCCACCCGCCAGGCCTCGCCCTCGGCCGTCGGCTTGCCCTCCACACCGAGCGCCTTCGCGAGCCGCGCCACCTCGGCGGCCGTCACCTCGCCCCTGACCGGGTACACGGCGGCCGAGCCGGGGCCGTCGGGCAGCTCACCGCCCGCGCGATAGGTCACCCCGCCGGGGTTCGGCTCACCGGGAGCAATGCCGTTCGAACCGCCGCCGGTGTAGCCGTCGAGGGCGAGCGGCGGGGGAGTGCCGTCACCGCCGGGTGCGCCGGAGCCGCCGCCGGACCCACCGGAGGCGGTGGCGGCGAGGAGCGCCCCGCCGCCTCCGACCAGCAGCACCGCGGCGGCCACCGCGGCCACGGCCACCCGGGAACGCGGTCGGCGCGGCCGCTCCGCGGTGCGGACTTCCACGAGGTGACCGACTTCGTCGTCGTCGCCACCACCGCCATCGGCGGCTACGGTACGTTCGTCCGCGGCGCCGTCGGCGGCAGCCCGCGCGCCCTCGTCCTCGTCGCCGGAGCCGGCCCCCTCATCCACGTCACTCTCCGCCGCGGCCGTGGGCTCATCGGCCCGGTCGGCGGCATCATCGGCCTCGTCGGCCCCGGTGACGTCATCCCCGGCAGCCCTGAGCTCCTCGGTGGCGTCGGGCTCGGGGCCCTCGTCCGGGGTCTCGGGGTTGTCGGGTCGCTCGGAGTTCACCGCATCGCTCCTTCGGCTGGTCGTACACCGCATCCCCTATACAGGGGACAGCGATGGGACGCGGCGGAGGAGCCGACGGTTCCCTCAGCCGCCGTATTCCGACATCGCGTCCACGAGCCGGGCGGACGTCGCCGGCACCGTCACCCCGTGAATGAGCGAAGGAGACACCGGAGCCGTAATGACCTTCGCGGGGGCCGCCCAGTGCGGAGCCATCCGGGCGCAGTCGCCGCGCAGCGCCGCGAGGTCGCCCTCCGGGTCGAACGGGACGGTGCCGTGGATCTTGGGGTTCGTCATGACCGCACCGTATGCATCGCGAACCCCACGAAGAAAGACCTACTATCGGGTAGTTTTGCCTGCTTCAGAGCACGTGGACGACCCGGTAGCGTGAACTGTCAATCCCCTCTCCCTTCGCAGGAGCGTGTCCTCGCCGTGCGTATCGCAGTCTCCGGCTCCATCGCCACCGACCATCTGATGACCTTCCCGGGCCGCTTCGCCGACCAACTCGTCGCGGACCAACTGCATACGGTCTCCCTCTCCTTCCTCGTCGACCAGCTCGACGTCCGCCGGGGCGGTGTCGGCGCGAACATCGCGTTCGGCATGGGACAGCTCGGCACGCGCCCGATCCTGGTCGGCGCGGCGGGCTCCGACTTCGACGAGTACCGCGCGTGGCTCGACCGGCACGGGGTGGACACCGCCTCCGTGCGCATCTCCGAGACCCTGCACACGGCCCGCTTCGTGTGCACCACGGACGCCGACCACAACCAGATCGGCTCCTTCTACACCGGCGCGATGAGTGAGGCCCGCCTCATCGAGCTGAAGACCGTCGCCGACCGCGTCGGCGGCCTCGACCTCGTCCTCATCGGCGCGGACGACCCCGAGGGGATGCTCCGCCACACCGAGGAGTGCCGCTCCCGGGGCATCCCCTTCGCCGCGGACTTCTCCCAGCAGATCGCCCGCATGGACGGCGACGAGATCCGGATACTGCTGGACGGCGCCACGTACCTCTTCTCCAACGAGTACGAGAAGGGCCTCATCGAGTCCAAGACCGGCTGGTCCGACGAGGAGATCCTCGGGAAGGTCGGCCACCGGGTGACCACCCTCGGCGCGCGCGGCGTCCGCGTCGAACGGGCCGGTGAGGACCCCATCGAGGTCGGCTGCCCCGAGGAGGAGCGCAAGGCCGATCCCACGGGTGTCGGCGACGCGTTCCGTGCGGGGTTCCTCTCGGGGCTGGCGTGGGGCGTCTCGCTGGAGCGGGCCGCCCAGGTCGGCTGCATGCTCGCCACGCTGGTCATCGAGACGGTGGGGACGCAGGAGTACCAGCTGCGGCGGGCGCACTTCATGGACCGGTTCACCAAGGCGTACGGGGACGAGGCGGCGGCCGAGGTGAAGAAGCACCTGAGCTGAGGCGGGCCCCGGCGACCCATGGGTTGCCGGGGTCGGTGCGTTGTCGGCTGCGGGTGCGATGTGGCTGGTCGCGCAGTTCCCCGCGCCCCTTGGAGGCCTGCGGCCTCCTCCGCGGCGCGGGGACTCGTATGCGATCAGCTCACCCGGCGCACCACATACGCCGAACCCCGCTCCGCCGGCTCCTCGCCCACGTACTCCTGGCCCCGCATCTCGCACCACGCCGGGATGTCCAGGCGGGCCGCCTCGTCGTCGGAGAGGACGCGGATCGTGCCGCCCACCGGCGCGTCCCCGATCACCTTCGCCAGCTCGATGACGGGGATCGGGCAGCGCTTGCCGAGGGCGTCCACGATGAGGGTGGCCTCTCGGACGGCCGCCACAACGGTGGTCACCGGGGCGCCCAGCTTCTCCCGTACCGCCGCGACGGCGTCCGGCAGTACGGACAGGAACCGCTCGACGTCCTCCTCCAGGGCGCCCGGCGGCAGCGACACGCGCACATTCCCCTCGCTCAGCACCCCCATGGCCCGCAGCACATGGCTGGGCGTCAACGTGCTGCTCGTGCAGGAGGAGCCCGAGGAGACGGAGAAGCCCTCGCGGTCCAACTCGTGCAGCAGTGTCTCCCCGTCGACATAGAGACAGGAGAAGGTGACGACCCCCGGCAGCCGGTGCTCGGGGTCGCCCACCACCTCCACGTCCGGCACCAGCGACGGCACCCGGGCCCGGATCCGCTCCGTCAACTCCCGCAGCCGTACGGCCTCCGCGTCCGCCTCCGCCCGCACGGCCCGCAGCGAGGCGGCGGCCGCCACGATCGCCGGGATGTTCTCGAAGCCGGCGGCCCGCCCCGACTCCCGCTCGTCGGCGGGCCCTTGCGCCGCGAACCGGACGCCCTTGCGTACGACGAGCAGTCCGACCCCGGACGGACCGCCCCATTTATGGGCACTGCCGGTCAACACCGACCAGTCCCCGCTCACCCGTCCCCACGCCAGCGACTGCGCAGCGTCCACCAGCAGCGGCACCCCGGCCGCCTGGCACACCTCCGCCACCTCGGCCACCGGCTGCGCCGTCCCCACCTCGTGGTTGGCCGACTGCAGACAGGCGAGCGCGGTGTCGGGGCGCAGGGCCTCGGCGTAGGAGGAGGCGGCGACCGAGCCCGTACGACCCACCGCCACCTGGGTGACCGTCCCGCCCTCGGCCTCGTGCACCTCCGCCGCGTGCAGTACCGAAGAGTGTTCGACGGCCGACACGATCAGGTGGCGTCCCACCCGCCGCCGCCCCGCCAGCACACCGGCGATCCCGGAGTGCACGGCCCGCGTCCCGGACGACGCGAAGACCAGCTCGTCCGCCCGGCACCCCACGGCCTCGGCGGCGGCCTCCCGAGCCGCGTCCAGCAGCAACCGGGCCCGCCGCCCTTCCCGGTAGAGACGAGCAGGATCGGCCCATCCCTCGTCCAGCGCGGCCACCAGCGCCTGCCGGGCAACGGGATGAAGAGGAGCGGAGGAAGCAGAGTCGAAGTACGCCACAGCTCCACGCTAAAGCCTGGGACCGGCCGAAAAGGGGCGCGAGGCTCTGACCTTGTGCGGCTCCGCCGCGTGGGCGCGAACAACCACAACGCGCGCGCACCCGCCAAATCACCCGAACTTCCGAGCTATCAGGCGCCCCCGGTACACCCGAATAGCCGCTACAAGTGGCCCCCGGCGAGTTGGGACCCCCTCCCCGCGCGACCCCAAATCGCGTCCAGTAGGGTTTGGTCCGCATAAACATCCAAACCCCTGCCCGACGCAGGGCGGCGACCGACCAGCGAGAAGGCCGCAGCCATACCGCGCGGGCGAGACTCTCGGGAAGGCGCTACGTGAGTCCCAACGGCTCCGACCTCCCCCGCTGCCTCAAGAGCGCGGGTGGTACCCCCATGCCGCGGCGCCCGATGCGGCGGAAGCTGCTGCAGGCACTGACTGCGGGCCTGGTCCTGGCGACCGCCACCGGTTGCACATACAAGGACTTCCCCCGCCTTGGTATGCCCACCCCGACCACGGAAGAGGCTCCGCGGATCCTCTCCCTGTGGCAGGGCTCGTGGGCCGCCGCGCTCGCCACGGGCGTACTGGTCTGGGGCCTTATCCTGTGGAGCGCTTTCTTCCACCGGCGCAGCCGCACCAAGGTCGAAGTTCCCCCACAGACCCGGTACAACATGCCCATCGAGGCGCTGTACACGGTCGTCCCGCTGATCATCGTCTCGGTGCTCTTCTACTTCACCGCCCGCGACGAGTCGAAGCTCCTCGACACGTCGAAGAAGCCCGACCTCACGGTCAACGTGGTCGGCTTCCAGTGGAGCTGGTGCTTCAACTACATCGAGAACGTCGAAGGCTCCACCGGCGACGCGGCCACCGACAAGAACCTGGCCGCGATCCCGGACCGGTACAAGAAGGACTTCCCGGCGAACGCCGGCGGCGTCTACACCTGCGGCATTCCTGGCGACAAGAACCCGCAGACCGGCAACCCCGGCCCGACCCTCTGGCTCCCCGAGGGCAAGACGGTCCGCTTCGTCCTCACCTCGCGTGACGTCATCCACTCCTTCTGGGTGGTGCCGTTCCTGATGAAGCAGGACGTCATCCCGGGCCACACCAACGCCTTCCAGGTGACCCCCAACCAGGAGGGCACCTTCCTGGGCAAGTGCGCCGAACTGTGCGGCGTGGACCACTCTCGGATGCTCTTCAACGTGAAGGTCGTCTCCCAGGAGCGCTACGAGGAGCACCTCAAGTCGCTCGTGGAGAAGGGGCAGACCGGTTACGTCCCGGCCGGCATTGAGCAGACGAGCCACGAGAAGAACCGGGAGACGAACCAACTGTGAGCATCCTCAACGAACCTCAGGGTGCCGAGGCAGCGGGGTCCCACTACGAGGACGAGCTGCCGGTCCGGCGCCAGCGGCGTGGCGAGGTGATCGTCAAGTGGCTGACGACCACCGACCACAAGACGATCGGCACGCTGTACCTGGTCACGTCGTTCGCGTTCTTCTGCATCGGCGGCGTCATGGCGCTCTTCATGCGCGCCGAGCTCGCCCGCCCGGGTACGCAGATCATGTCGAACGAGCAGTTCAACCAGGCGTTCACGATGCACGGCACGATCATGCTGCTGATGTTCGCGACGCCGCTGTTCGCCGGTTTCGCGAACTGGATCATGCCGCTGCAGATCGGCGCGCCCGACGTGGCGTTCCCGCGGCTGAACATGTTCGCCTACTGGCTGTACCTCTTCGGCTCGCTGATCGCGGTCGGTGGCTTCCTCACCCCACAGGGCGCGGCCGACTTCGGCTGGTTCGCCTACTCCCCGCTGTCGGACGCCGTCCGCAGCCCAGGCGTCGGCGCCGACATGTGGATCATGGGTCTGGCCTTCTCCGGCTTCGGCACGATCCTCGGCTCGGTCAACTTCATCACCACGATCATCTGCATGCGCGCACCCGGCATGACGATGTTCCGCATGCCGATCTTCACCTGGAACGTGCTGCTGACCGGTGTCCTGGTCCTGCTCGCCTTCCCGGTCCTCGCGGCCGCGCTGTTCGCCCTGGAGGCGGACCGCAAGTTCGGTGCCCACGTCTTCGACGCGGCCAACGGCGGCGCGTTGCTCTGGCAACACCTCTTCTGGTTCTTCGGCCATCCAGAGGTGTACATCATCGCCCTGCCGTTCTTCGGCATCATCTCCGAGGTCATCCCGGTCTTCTCCCGTAAGCCGATGTTCGGCTACATGGGCCTGATCGGCGCGACCATCGCGATCGCCGGCCTCTCGGTCACGGTGTGGGCGCACCACATGTACGTCACCGGTGGCGTGCTCCTCCCGTTCTTCTCCTTCATGACGTTCCTCATCGCCGTACCGACCGGCGTGAAGTTCTTCAACTGGATCGGAACGATGTGGAAGGGCTCGCTGTCCTTCGAGACCCCGATGCTCTGGGCGACCGGCTTCCTGATCACCTTCACCTTCGGTGGTCTGACCGGTGTCATCCTGGCCTCGCCCCCGATGGACTTCCACGTCTCCGACTCGTACTTCGTGGTGGCGCACTTCCACTACGTGGTCTTCGGCACCGTCGTCTTCGCGATGTTCTCCGGCTTCCACTTCTGGTGGCCGAAGATGACGGGCAAGATGCTGGACGAGCGCCTCGGCAAGATCACCTTCTGGACGCTGTTCATCGGCTTCCACGGCACGTTCCTCGTCCAGCACTGGCTGGGCGCCGAGGGCATGCCGCGCCGGTACGCGGACTACCTCGCCGCCGACGGCTTCACCGCGCTGAACACGATCTCCACGATCGCCTCGTTCGTGCTCGGTCTGTCGATCCTGCCGTTCCTCTACAACGTGTGGAAGACCGCCAAGTACGGCAAGCCCGTCGAGGTCGACGACCCGTGGGGCTACGGCCGCTCGCTGGAGTGGGCGACCTCCTGCCCGCCGCCGCGGCACAACTTCCTCACCCTGCCGCGGATCCGCAGTGAATCCCCGGCGTTCGACCTGCACCACCCGGAGATCGCCGCGCTCGAACAGCTCGCGCACGGCGGCCCGGCGGCAGGCGAGCTCGCTGCCAGCGGCAAGGAGGCCGGCAAGTGAAGGTCCAAGGCAAGATGTTCATCTGGCTGAGCGTCTTCGTGCTCGCCATGGCGATCGTCTACGGCTACTGGTCGAAGGAGCCGGCCGGAACCACGGCGCTGTTCCTGGCCTTCGGCCTGTGCATCATGGTCGGCTACTACCTGGCCTTCACGGCCCGGCGGGTCGACGTCGGCGCGCAGGACGACAAAGAGGCCGACGTCGCGGACGACGCCGGTGAGCTGGGCTTCTTCAGCCCGCACAGCTGGCAGCCCCTCGCTCTCGGCGTGGGCGGAGCGCTCGCCTTCATGGGCGTCGTCTTCGGCTGGTGGCTGCTGTACTTCTCGGCCCCGGTCATCCTGATCGGTCTGTGGGGCTGGGTCTTCGAGTACTACCGCGGCGAGAACCAGAACCAGTAACACGCGCCGGTAACACACGCAGAGCGCACGGAAGCCCGGACACTCCGACAGGAGGTCCGGGCTTCCCCCTTTTGCCACGCCGGACGTACCTCACTCGGGTCACCCGGCGCGCCGCGCTCGACGTCCGTTCCTACGTTGAACCCATGAGCACCTCACCGCGAAACCGCACGGTCGTCAGCTGCGCCCTGCTGGTGGTCTCCCTGGGAGCGGGCGTCACCGCCTGCGGTTCCGGCGGCCACCCGCTCTCGGGAAAGCCCTACGACGCGGCCGACCAGATCTCCTTCAACACCCCCACCGGCGACGGCGAGAAGGCCGACCCGGACAAGCCCCTGGAAGTCACCGCCCACGAGGGCGGACGCATCACCGACGTCACCGCCGTGGACGCCGCAGGACGGTACGTGGCGGGCGAACTCTCCGCCGACGGCACCCGCTGGCACTCCACCTCACCGCTCGCCGCCAACGCCCGCTACACGGTCCGTGTGAGCACCGAGGACGAGGACGGCGCCCCCGGCCGCGAGAGCCTCGCCTTCGACACCGGCCGCCCCCTCACCAAGAAGCGCCTCGACGTCACCTTCGGCCCCGAGCCGGGAAAGTACGGCGTCGGCCAGCCCGTCACCGCCGAGCTCAGCAGACCGGTCAAGGACAAGGCGGCCCGGGCCGTCGTCGAACGCGCCCTCAAGGTGGACTCGACCCCCGCCGTGGAGGGCACCTGGCACTGGGTGGACGACAAGAAGCTCCACTACCGCCCCAAGGACTACTGGCCCGCGAACGCCACCATCAGGCTCCGCAGCAACCTGGAGGGCCTCAAGATAGGCGACCGTCTCTGGGGCGGAAAGGCCGCGGCCCTCGAACTGACCACCGGCGACAAGATCGTCGCCATCACGGACGCCGCGGCGCACCGCATGACCGTCTACAAGAACGACCAGGTCATCAAGGAGATCCCGGTGACCACGGGGATGCCCGGCTACGACACCCGCAACGGTGTCAAGGTCGTACTGGCCAAGGAAGGTACCGTTCGCATGACCAGCGCCAGCATAGGCGCGTCCGACTTCTACGACCTGACCGTCCACCACTCCGTACGGGTCACCAACAGCGGTGAGTACGTCCACGCCGCCCCCTGGTCCACCGGCTCCCAGGGATACGCCAACGTCAGCCACGGCTGCACCGGCATGAGCACCGGCAACGCCCAGTGGTTCTACGACACCATCAACGAGGGCGACATCGTCCAGGTCGTAAACTCCGCCGGCGACACCATGGCCCCCTTCGGCAACGGCTTCGGCGACTGGAACCTCGACTGGAAGCAGTGGCGCGAGGGCAGCGCCCTGGTCGGCGGCACCGAGGAAGTACCCGGCCCCCAGGTACAGGCCCGCCTGAGACCGGAGTCGGTGTGAGGGGACGGGCGCCCGGAAGGGGCGCGGGGAACTGCGCGATCAAGCACAATCCACCCGCACTCGCCTTCCGTCGGAGCCTCTCGAGCTACTAGGCGCTCAGTGCCTGCCTCTTGCGGAGCAACGACGCCAGCGCCGCCGCGAACTCCACCGGCTCCACCGGCAGGGTCACCGCCGCGTCCGCCCGGCTCCACGTCGCCAGCCACGCGTCCTGCGGCCGCCCGATCAGCACCAGCGCCGGCGGACACTCGAAGATCTCGTCCTTGATCTGCCGGCAGACCCCCATGCCCCCCATCGGCACGGCCTCACCGTCCAGCACACAGACATCGATCCCGCCCTTGTCCAGCTCCTTGATGACGGCGGCGGGGGTCGCGCACTCCACGAACTCCACCTGAGGAACATCCGGTGCCGGACGGCGCCCCGTCGCCAACCGAACTTGTTCGCGGGTGTTGGAGTCGTCGCTGTAGACCAGCACCGTGGCGGTCGGCTGCATTGTTCCTCCGTGACGTCAGCGTCTTAAGGACAGGCCCGATGCGCGGATGCTACTCCCTTGAACACCACGTCAGCACCGGTACCGAAGGGAGCAACACTCCGAACGGCACCCCCGGAGTGAGGGCGGGATAAGCGACCGACATAATGTCGGGCGTGGCGACAGCAACGACAGTAGATACCGGGCACGCGCACCCGTCGGTCAACCGGCCGAACCTCACCAGCGTCGGAACCATCATCTGGCTGAGTTCCGAGCTGATGTTCTTCGCGGCCCTCTTCGCGATGTACTTCACCCTGCGATCGGTGACCGGTCCGGAGTTCTGGTCGGAGAAGGCCGACACCCTGAACTTCCCGTTCTCGGCGACCAACACCACGATCCTGGTGCTCTCCTCCCTCACCTGCCAGCTCGGCGTCTTCGCCGCCGAGCGCGGTGACGTGAAGAAGCTCCGGATGTGGTTCATCGTCACGTTCGTGATGGGTGCGATCTTCATCGGCGGCCAGGTCTTCGAGTACACCGAGCTGGTCAAGCACGAGGGCCTCTCGCTCTCGTCCGACCCGTACGGCTCGGTGTTCTACCTGACCACCGGCTTCCACGGCCTGCACGTGACGGGCGGCCTCATCGCCTTCCTGCTGGTCCTCGGGCGCACCTACGCGGCCAAGAGGTTCACCCACGAGCAGGCGACCGCGGCCATCGTCGTGTCCTACTACTGGCACTTCGTCGATGTCGTCTGGATCGGCCTCTTCGCCACGATCTACATGATCAAGTAATCGGGCGGCCGGGCCGGGCGGACCATGCGCCCGCCTCGAACCGAGAACGACCCTTCCAGAAGCACCGACGCAGAAGATCCTGACACCGGGGTAATCCGTGAAAAAGCTCTCCGCACGACGACGCCATCCGCTGGCGGCGGTCGTCGTCCTACTCATCGCGCTGGCGGCCTGCGCGGGGCTGTACACCGCCTTCGCCCCCGCGGAAAAGGCGCAGGCCGATGAAACCGCGCAGACCCTCACCATCGAGGAGGGCAAGAAGCTCTACGCCGTGGGCTGCGCCAGCTGCCACGGCACCGGCGGTCAGGGCACCACCGACGGCCCCAGCCTGGTGGGTGTGGGCGCGGCGGCCGTGGACTTCCAGGTCGGCACCGGCCGTATGCCGGCCCAGCAGCCGGGCGCGCAGGTCCCCAAGAAGCCGGTCGTCTACTCGCAGGCCCAGATCGACCAGCTCGCGGCGTTCGTCGCCTCCCTGGGCGCCGGTCCGGAGGTCCCGACCGAGAACGCGTACAACCCCGAGGGCGCGGACATCGCCGAGGGCGGCGAGCTGTTCCGTACCAACTGTGCTCAGTGCCACAACTTCACCGGCAAGGGCGGTGCGCTGTCCGAGGGCAAGTACGCGCCGAGCCTTGAGGGTGTCGACCCGAAGCACATCTACGAGGCCATGCAGACCGGCCCGCAGAACATGCCGTCCTTCCCCGACACCACGCTGTCGGAGGAGAACAAGAAGGACATCATCGCGTACCTCGAAGCGGTCAACAGCGACGACACCGTGGAGCCCGGTGGCCTCAGCCTCGGCGGACTCGGTCCGGTCAGTGAGGGCCTGTTCGGCTGGGTCTTCGGTCTCGGCTCGCTGATCGCCGTCGCCGTGTGGGTCGCCGCTCGGACCGCAAAGGCCAAGAAGTCATGAGTAGCCAAGACATTCCAGAAGAGAACCTGCCCACTGAGCAGGACGACCCGCACGGTGCGGTGAAGGTCGCGGACGAGAAGAACCCCTTCGCGGACCCCGGCCTCCCGCCCCACGAGCACCGCATCCAGGACATCGACGAGCGGGCCGCCAAGCGGTCCGAGCGCACGGTCGCCCTGCTGTTCACGGTGTCGATGCTGTCCACGGTCGCGTTCATCGCCGCCTACGTGGCGATCCCCGTGGACAAGGCGATCTACGTCTGGCCGATCGGGCACATCAGCGCGCTGAACCTCGCGCTGGGCTGCACCCTCGGTCTGGCCCTGTTCTGCATCGGCGCGGGCGCGGTCCACTGGGCCCGCACCCTGATGTCGGACGTGGAGGTCGCGGACGAGCGGCACCCGATCGAGGCGGCCCCCGAGGTCAAGGCCAAGGTCATGGCCGACTTCAGGCAGGGCGCCAAGGAGTCCGCGCTCGGCCGTCGCAAGCTCATCCGCAACACGATGTTCGGCGCGCTGGCCCTGTTCCCGCTCTCCGGCGTCGTCCTGCTGCGCGACCTCGGTCCGCTGCCCGGCACCAAGCTGCGGCACACCACGTGGGCCAAGGGCAAGAAGCTCGTCAACATGAACACCATGGAGCCGCTGCGTCCCGCGGACGTCGCGGTGGGGTCGCTGACCTTCGCCATGCCGGACGGCCTGGACGAGCACGACCACGACTTCCAGAAGAACATCGCCAAGGACGCCCTGATGATCGTCCGGATCCAGCCGGACGACATCAAGGACAAGCGCGAGCTGGAGTGGTCCCACGAGGGCATCGTGGCGTTCTCGAAGATCTGCACCCACGTGGGTTGCCCGATCTCCCTGTACGAGCAGCAGACGCACCACGTGCTCTGCCCCTGCCACCAGTCCACCTTCGACCTCGCCGACGGCGGCCGGGTCATCTTCGGCCCCGCGGGTCACGCCCTGCCGCAGCTGAGGATCACCGTCGGCGAAGACGGCTACCTCGAAGCCGTGAGTGACTTCGAAGAGCCCGTCGGTCCTGCCTTCTGGGAGCGCGGATGAGCACTACGACCACCACAGACGCGCGCGACAAGCGCGGGAAGGCACCGGCCGGCGAGCGCGTCGCCGACTGGGCCGACGGCCGGCTGGGGATCTACTCCCTGGCCAAGGCCAACATGCGCAAGATCTTCCCCGACCACTGGTCGTTCATGCTGGGTGAGATCTGCCTCTACAGCTTCATCATCATCATCCTCACGGGTGTGTACCTGACGTTGTTCTTCCACCCCTCGATGAACGAGGTGGAGTACCACGGCCCGTACGTCCCGCTGCAGGGCCAGCTGATGTCCGAGGCGTTCAACTCGACCATGCACATCTCGTTCGAGGTGCGCGGTGGTCTGCTGATCCGGCAGATCCACCACTGGGCCGCGTTGGTCTTCCTCGCCGGCATGTTCGTGCACATGATGCGCGTGTTCTTCACCGGCGCGTTCCGCAAGCCGCGTGAGATCAACTGGCTGTTCGGCTTCCTGCTGTTCGTCCTCGGCATGTTCACCGGCTTCACCGGTTACTCGCTCCCGGACGACCTGCTCTCCGGCACCGGTGTCCGCTTCATGGAGGGCGCGGTCCTGTCCGTGCCGATCGTCGGCACGTACCTGTCGTTCTTCCTCTTCGGCGGGGAGTTCCCGGGCGGCGACTTCGTGGCCCGCTTCTACTCCGTCCACGTCCTGCTGCTGCCGGGCATCATGCTCGGCCTCGTGGTGGCGCACCTGATCCTGGTCTTCTACCACAAGCACACGCAGTTCGCGGGCCCCGGCAAGACGAACAACAACGTCGTCGGCATGCCGCTGCTGCCGGTGTACATGGCGAAGGCCGGCGGCTTCTTCTTCCTGGTCTTCGGTGTCATCGCGATCATCTCGGCGATCGCCACGATCAACCCGATCTGGACCATGGGCCCCTACCGTCCGGACCAGGTGTCGACCGGCGCCCAGCCCGACTGGTACATGGGCTTCTCCGAGGGGCTGATCCGTGTCATGCCCGGCTGGGAGATCAACTTCTGGGGTCACACGCTCGTCCTGGGTGTGTTCATCCCGCTGGTGATCTTCCCGCTGGTCCTGGTCGCGATCGCGGTCTACCCGTTCATCGAGTCCTGGGTCACTGGCGACAAGCGCGAGCACCACATCCTGGACCGCCCGCGCAATGCCCCGACCCGTACGGCCTTCGGTGTCGCGTGGATCACGTGGTACATGGTCCTGCTGATCGGTGGTGGAAACGACCTCTGGGCGACCCACTTCCACCTGTCGATCAACGCCATCACCTGGTTCGTCCGGATCGCGTTCTTCGTGGCCCCGGTCGTCGCGTTCGTCATCACCAAGCGCATCTGCCTCGGCCTGCAGCGCCGGGACAAGGACAAGATCCTGCACGGTCGCGAGACCGGCATCATCAAGCGCCTGCCGCACGGTGAGTTCATCGAGGTCCACGAGCCGCTCAGCCAGGAGCAGCTGCACACGCTCACGGCGCACGAGCAGTACGTGCCGGCGCAGATCGGTCCGGCGGTCGACGAGAACGGTGTCGCCCGCAAGGTCACGCGCCGCGAGAAGCTCCGCGCCAAGCTGAGCAAGGGCTACTACAGCGAGGACAACCAGATCCTCAAGCCGTCCGTCGAGGAGTACAAGGAGATCACGAGCGGCCACGGCCACCACTGATCGCTTCGCTTCGCCACACCACGGTCGAAGGGCCCCCGTCCGATCTTCGGACGGGGGCCCTTCGCCGTGCTCCGACCTGGATAGGGTGGGGTTCACAGGATTTCTGATCTACGACGACAACCAGGAGCGGCCCGATGAGCGCTGTGACCCCCGCTGGAGGCGACACCGCGGCGGGCCGTTCCTGGCCCGAGGTACTGAACGCCCTGCTGTCCGGACGGGACCTGAGCGCGGACGAGACGGCCTGGGCGATGGGCCTCGTCATGCGCGGTGAGGCGACGGACGCGCAGATCGCCGGGCTCGTGGTGGCGCTGCGGGCCAAGGGGGAGACCGTCGAGGAGATCGGCGGGTTCGTACGGGCGATGTACGAGCACGCCAACGTCATCGAGGTCTCGGGAAAGACCGTCGACATCGTCGGTACGGGCGGCGACGGCGCCAAGACGGTGAACATCTCCACGATGTCGTCGATCGTCGTCGCCGGTACGGGCGCGAAGGTCGTCAAGCACGGCAACCGCGCGGCCTCGTCGGCGTCGGGCGCCTCGGACGTCCTGGAGAAGCTGGGCGTCAATCTGGAGCTGACGCCCCAGCGCGTGGCCGAGGTCGCCGAGGAGGCCGGGATCACCTTCTGCTTCGCGGCGAAGTTCCACCCGGCGATGCGGCACGTGGGAGCCGCACGAGGGCAGCTGGGCATCCGGACCGTCTTCAACGTCCTGGGGCCGCTGACCAATCCGGCGAAGGTGAGGGCACAGGCGGTAGGTGTGGCCGATCCCCGGATGGCGCCGATCGTGGCGGGCGTCTTCGCCGAGCGCGGCAACTCCTCCCTGGTCTTCCGCGGCGACGACGGCCTCGACGAGCTGACGACGACGGCGACGTCCCGGGTGTGGATCGTCCGGGACGGCAAGGTGACGGAGGAGTCCTTCGACCCCCGGGACGTGGGGCTGGAGCTGGTGCCGGTCGAGGCGCTGCGGGGAGCGGACGCGTCCTACAACGCGGATGTCGCGCGACGGCTGCTGGGCGGGGAGACCGGTCCTGTGCGGGACGCGGTGCTGCTCAACTCCGCGGCGGCGCTGGTGGCGTTGGAGCCGACGTCCGCCTCGCTGGCGGAGCAGTTGCGGGGTGGGATGGAGCGGGCGGCGGAGTCGATCGACTCGGGGGCGGCGCGGGGAGTTCTTGAGCGGTGGGTCGCCGCGACGAACAGGTAGTTCTTCGGGTGCGGGTGTGTGGGGGCTGGTCGCGCAGTTCCCCGCGCTCCTAAAAGACCAGGCCCTGCGGGCCTGAAAAGCACGGGGGGCGCAGCCCCTGTTTTTCAGGGGCGCGGGAACTGCGCGAGGAGCCCCACTCAGCCGCACCCGCCATCGCTCCCGCACCCTCCGACCCATCAGGCGCCCCATCCCGCCATCCGGACACGAGTTGCGGCGCGGCGATCACCTCACGTACGTTTTTCGGCAGGTCATGAGCGACAGCCACAAGGCCCCGGCCGGCTGTCCGGCAACCCTCCGTCCGTGGCGGGGTGCCCCGGGTGAAGACCAGGTCGTAGGCACAGAGGTCTACGGCAAGCGCGGACCCCTCGCGAACCCAGGGGTCCTGGTCGTTCGAGGGAGCCTTCCGTGAGCAAGCGAATGCGATAGGGCCGCCGAGCCCCGCCTCCGCGCACCCTTTTCCTCTTTCCGCATGCCTTCCTTCCGCATGCCTCTCACGGGAGTTCACCCATGTCTGTCTCCACCCTTGCCGCCGCCCAGTCCGTTTGCGCCCCGCTGCCCGTTCTGGGACGGGATGTCACCGTCCCGCTCGTCACCGGCGGCGAGGTCACCTACGCCGCACTCGACTACGCCGCCAGCGCCCCGGCGCTGCAGCGGGTGTGGGACGACGTGGCGGCGTACGCGCCGTACTACGGCAGCGTGCACCGGGGCGCCGGTTACCTCTCGCAGCTGTCCACCGACCTCTTCGAGAACGCCCGGAACACCGTCGCCGAGTTCCTGGACTGCCGGGACGACGACCAGGTCGTCTTCACCCGGTCGACCACCGACTCGCTCAACCTCCTCGCCGCCGCGCTGCCCGCCGACTGCCAGGTCTTCGTCTTCGAGACGGAGCACCACGCCTCGCTGCTGCCGTGGCGCAACGCGCGGGTGACGTACCTGGACGCCCCGCGTTCGCCCGCCGAGGCCGTCGCCACGCTGGAGCGGGCCCTCGCCGACCGGGACCCGCACGGCCCGGCCCTCGTCTGCGTCACCGGTGCCTCCAACGTCACCGGGGAGATCTGGCCCGTGCGCGAACTGGCCGCCGCCGCGCACGCGCACGGCGCGCGGATCGTGCTCGACGCGGCCCAGCTCGCGCCCCACCACCCCGTCTCCGTAAGGGAGTTGAGCGTCGACTGGGTCGCCTTCTCGGGGCACAAGCTGTACGCGCCGTTCGGCTCCGGCGTACTCGCCGGGCGCGCCGACTGGCTGCGCGAGGCGGACCCGTACCTCGCGGGCGGCGGAGCCAGCCGCAAGGTGACCCGGCGTACGGACGGGGGCGTGGACGTCGAGTGGCACGAGAGTGCCGCCCGGCACGAGGCCGGCTCGCCCAACGTCATCGGGGCCTACTCCATCGCCTCCGCCTGTAAGGCCCTCACCGATGCCGGGTTCGAGACACTGGTCGCCCGTGAGCGGCACCTGATCGACACGGTCCGCGCCGGTCTCGCCGAGGTGCCCGAGGTCCGGGTCCTCTCCCTCTTCGGCGACGACGCGCCGCGCGTCGGCGTCATCTCCTTCGTCGTCGAGGGCTGGAACAGCTCCCACTTCGCCGCCGCCCTGTCCGCCGAGTACGGCATCGGCGTGCGCGACGGTCTCTTCTGCGCCCACCCGCTGGTCCGCACCCTCCTCGGCAGCGACCCGCAGACCCAGGGCGAGTGCGGCGCCCCCGAGGCCGCGCCCGGCGAGCGGTCCCTCAACGCGATCCGGGTGAGCTTCGGCGCGGGCACGCCCGACGAGCACGTGGAGCGGTTCGTGGGCGCGGTGAAGGAGCTCGTGCGGGAGGGCGCGAAGTGGAACTACCGTACGGAGGACGGGCGTTGCGTCCCCGCGGTGTGATTCCCGCCGCCCGACGCGGTCACCCGCGCGCCCAGCACGATCATCCGCAGGGCCCGTTCCGTGGCGTCCGTGAGGAGTTCGCTCGCGCGGACCATGGCCTCGGCGAGCGCCATCGGGGCGGGCAGGATGCCGGTGTACGCGTCCACGCCCGGGACCTCGTGCGCCCCCTCGCCCAGGGTGCCCGCGAGGGCGAGGACCGGGCGGCCGTGCAGCTTGGCGCGGCGGGCCACCTCGGCGGGGACCTTGCCACGGGGGGTCTGGTGGTCGAGGGCGCCCTCGGCGGTGATGACCAGGTCGGCGCGGGCGAGCCGGGCGTCGAGGTCCAGGTGGCTCAGCAGGACCTCGAAGCGGGGGAGCAGCCGGGCCCCGAGGGCGGCCAGCCCGGCACCGAGACCGCCGGAGGCACCGGTGCCGGGGCCGCCGTGCAGGTCCGTGGTGGTGGGCGCGAAGTCCCGTAGGTCCCGGGTGAGGACGTACGCCCAGTTCTCCAGGCCGGCCGACAGCTCCTCGACCTGCTCCGGCGTCGCGCCCTTCTGGGGGCCGAAGACCCGGGCGACGCCGCGTTCGCCGCACAGCACGTTGAACGGGTTGCAGGCGACCAGGAGTTCCACGTCCTTGAGGCGAGGGTCCAGACCGGACGGGTCGACTCGGTCCAGCCGGATCAACTCCCGTCCACCCGGCGGGAGTTCGGCACCCTTCGCGTCCAGCAGCCGGGCGCCGAGCGCCTGGAGGGCACCGGCCCCGCCGTCCGAGGTGCCGGAGTCGCCGCAGCCGATCAGGACGCGGCGTACGCCGGTGTCGAGCGCGGCACGGATCAGTTCGCCGACGCCGTAGGTGGTCGTGGCGCCGGGGTCGCGGAGGGCGCCCGGGACGAGGGAGAGGCCCGCGACGGCGGCCATCTCCACGACGGCCGTCTGCGTCATGGTCGGGTCGTGGGAGCCGAGGAGGGCGAAGTGGGTGTCGACCGGTTCGCCGATCGGGCCCGTGGCGAGCAGGGAGACCAGGCGGCCCCCGGTGGAGGCGGCCAGCGCGGCGGCCGTGCCCTCGCCGCCGTCCACCAGGGGAATGAGGTCCACTTCGGCGTCGGGCACGACCCGGCGGACACCCTCCGCGATGGCCTCGGCTGCGGCCTCGGCGGACAGGGACTCCTTGAAGCCACTGGGGGCTACGGCGACTCGGTTCAGCATGCTGCTCAGGGCTCCTATGGGTCGGTCGGTCAGGACGTCGGCGGACGTGAGGTCGAGGGGGGCGTCGCGGCTCGGAGACGAGCGGACGGCTTGGTGGGCGCGCGGGCGTCTCACGGGACCAGTGGCACGCCCAGCAGTGGCCACACCGCCACGGTGAAGAGGACGACCAGGGCGGCGGTCAGCGGGGCCAGGACGGCGGAGAGGCGTAGCAGGTCGCGCGGGGTGTAGGTGGGGGTGTCGGGGAGGTCGGCGAAGAGGGCGACCGGCTTCGCGGAGGCCGGCAGGGTGTGGCAGAAGCCCGCGGCGGCGGTGGAGGCGAGCGCGGCGGCGACCGGGTTGACCCCGGCGCCCACGGCCGCCGCGACGACCAGGGGCACGAGCACCGACGAACGCGCCGAACGGGACTGCAGGACGAGATGGGCGGCGGTGCTGATCACCACGACCACCGCCAGGAACACCAGCGGCGTCACCCCCGTCGGCATCCCGGAGACCAGCCACTTCGCCGCTCCCGAGTCGCTGAGCGCGACACCCATCGCCATCGTCGCGGCCATGAAGAGCAGCATCGACCAGGGCACCGTCTTCAGCGCGTCCTTCAGCCGTACGGTGCCCAGGGCCGGCGAGGAGGCGACGACCGCGCCGATCAGCGCGACCACGGCCGGCGAGACCCGGTGGAGCGGCTCGCTGCACCACAGCACCACGACCGTGGCCAGCAGCAGGGCGCAGCGCGACTCGGCGGGGGACCAGGGGCCGGTCACCGGCTGCTCGCTGTGCAGCTGGATCTCCTCCACCGTGATCTTCACGGGGCCGCGGCGGTCCTCGCGCCGGGTCGTCGTCAACAGGACGGCCTCGGCGGCCAGATGGGACGACACGATCGCCAGCGGCAGCCCCAGCAGCAGCCACTCCGTGAAGCCGATCCGGTCGCCCGTCGCCTCCCACAGCACCGACACGGTGATCAGATGCGCGCCCGCACCGATCAGGGTCGCCACCGCCGACAGAAGGATCACGGTCGGGAACAGCAGCGCCAGCATGACGACCAGTCGCTTCCGGTCGGCCAGTGCCTTGGCGAGCGCCAGGAACACGGGCAGGGCGAGGGCCGCCCGGCCCGAGGTGGCCGGCACCGCGAACGCCGTCACCACCAGCGCGGCCGTCGTCAGATGCGTCAGCTGCCGTACGGTCCGCGCCCCGCTCACCAGGAACGCCGCGGCCCGGCCCGCGAGGCCCGTCCGGGTCACCGCCGCCGCCAGGACGAACGCGCAGATCAGCAGCCATACGGTGGAGTCGCCGAGGGTGCCGAACAGGGTGTCGTTGCTGATCACGCCCGTGACGGTGAGGGCGAGACCGGCGCCGAGCGCGATGTAGGTGTCGTCGATGGGCGTGCCGATCCACGCGCAGGTCGCCAGCGCGAAGACCGCGAGGGTGAGGCGGGCCTCGCCACCCAGGCCGGCGAAGTTGCCGGGCACCGCGAGCAGCGCGCAGAGGGAGAGGGCCACGCAGAGGGAGGCGGCGAGACGGAAGTTCAGGGTCACGTCATCAAGGGTTCAGCTGGGGGGTGAGCCCTTGATGAGTCGTTTATGAAGGAAGCTTCACGTCGTCGCCCGACCGGCCGCCGCTGGGAGCCGGTAGCCCATGCCCCTCACCGTTTCCAGTTGCGCGGCCCCGAGCTTCTTCCTCAGCGCCCGCACATACACATCCACGATGTTCGACCCCGGATCGAAGTCGTAACCCCATACGTGCGACAGGATCTGCTCCCGCGACAGCACCTGCCCCGGATGGCGCAGGAACAGCTCCAGCAGCACGAACTCCCTCGCGGTCAGGTCCACCAGACGCTCACCGGCCCTCGCCCTCCGCGTCCGCAGGTCGAGGGTCAGCTCGCCGCTCCTCAGCATCGTGACCTCGGGTGCCCTGGCCGCCGTACGCAACCGCAGGCGTACCCTCGCCAGCAACTCCTCGAAGCGGAACGGCTTGGTCATCCAGTCGTCGGCGCCGCCCTCCAGGCCGGCCACGGTGTCGCGTACGGAGTCCCGGGCGGTCAGGACGATGACGGGGACGGTCACGCGGGCCTCGCGCAGCTCGCGCAGGACGGTGAAGCCGTCGCGGCCGGGCAGGCCGATGTCGAGGACGATCAGGTCGAAGCCGCCGGTGAGGGCGTACTCGTAGGCCGCGTCGCCGTCGCCGACCACCGTCGTGGTGAAGCCGCCGGCCCGCAGCCCCTTCTCGACGAAGGAGGCGATGCGTTCCTCGTCCTCGACGATGAGAATGCGGTTCACGGGAGCGCCCTTTCGCCGTCGGTCCGTTTCACGTGCGTGCCTCTTCCAGGGTCAGTACGAAGGTGGCGCCGCCGCCCTCGGTGTCGTGTAGCCGTACCCGGCCGCCATGGGCCTCGGCGATCGCGCGGACGATCGACAGGCCGAGCCCCGCACCGGAGCCACGGGCGCCGCGCCGGGCCGTGCCGCGCCGGAACCGCTCGAAGATCACCTCGGCGTCCTGCGGCTGCACACCGGGCCCCGAGTCGACGACGTACAGCTCGATCGACGAGCCGTCGGCGCGGGAGCCGATGCGGATGGTCTGGCCGGCGGTCGTGTGCTGTACGGCGTTCTGGGCGAGCTGGACCATCGCCTGGGTGATCCGCTGGGGGTCCAACTCGGCCTCCAGGTCAGCCACTTCGGCGAGCTGCCAGTCGCGTTCGCCGAGGGTGCGGGCCTTGACGTAGACATCGGCGGTGAGTTCGGCGAGCTGGACCGGCTCGGGGGTGACGAAGTCGGGCCGCTCGGCCTTCGCGAGCAGCAGCAGGTCCTCGACGATCCGGCTCATCCGGTCCAGTTCGTCGGTGACCAGCCGGATCGTCTCCTCGCGCTCGGCGGGATCGTCGCCCATCAGCTCCAGATGGCCCCGCACGATCGTGATGGGCGTCCGCAGCTCGTGCCCGGCGTCGTCGACGAACTCCCGCTGCGCGGCGAAGGCCCGCTCCAGCCGGTCGAGCATCGCGTTGAACGTCTCGGCGAGCGCGGCCACATCGTCCCGGCCGTGTACGGGTATGCGCCGCGTGAGGTCCTGCTCGGTGAGCTGGGCCGCGGCGGACCGCACCACCCGTACGGGCTTGAGGATGCGCCCCGCGACCACCCAGGCGATACCGGTCGTCATCAGCAGGGCGACGGCGGAGATGGCGAGCAGCACCCGGAACACCTGGTTGGCGCGTTCCTTCTCGCTCGCCGGATGGAAGGCGACGACGAACGCCGCGTCCGCCGTGGACCCGTGCCGGGCCACCTCCACCTTCGCCCAGCGGATCTCCCCGGCCGCCCGCTCAAGCGTCCCCGTGGACTCGGGCGATGCGAAGATCCTCCGCTTGGCGTCGTCGTCCTCGTGCAGCGGCAACGGGACGGGGATCTCCCGCTGCTGGATGATCTGCGCGGGGTCCCGTCCGGGCCGGCCGACGAGCCCGATCAGTTCCTCGTCCAGGTCGGCGTTCTGCCGCTGCAGGAACACCCGCAGCAGTCTCGACGGCTCGGTGAAGGGCTGCCCGGTCTCCGGATCGACCCCCTGTGCCTGGAGGTTGGTGAACTCCCCGGCCTCCTGCGCGAGCAGCTCGTTGATCCGCTGGTCGACGTCCCGCAGCAGGATGGAGCGCGTCGTCGTCGCCACGGAGGCCAGCGCCACCGCCATCACCAGCAGCAGCCAGAGCAGGATGCGGACACGGGCCGAGACCCGCCGGGCCGGCGGCGTCTCAGCCGTCGTCACCGGGTCCGTCGTCGTCGGTCTCCTGCCCGTCCTGCCCGGGCCTGTCGTCATCGTCATCACTCGCCGGGCTGTCGGTCACCGGAGGCCGCGACACGACCTCGTCACTGGGCGTCGCCTTCGGCCGCGAAGGCGTGGGAGTCGGCGACCCGCCGTCCGACTCCACGGTGGGCCGCGAGGGCGTGGGACCGGGCGACCCGCTCTCCAACTCCACCTTGGGCGGCACCTTCGGTGTCTGCGGGCTGTCGGTCAGGGCGAAACTGGTCGCGGCGATCCCGAGCGGAATCGCCACGACGGCGGCGAGAGCCGCGATCCGTCGAGAGAAGACCATGGGCACGATCCTGCGGAGGGGACCGGGTGGTCAGGATGAGACCGAGATGAGTACTTCTTCATCTTGGGGCCCGATGGGGTTCCCGGCTTGGGGGCCCGGTGGGTTCTCAGCCGTCCAGTCCGATGGCGAACGCGGCCTCGAGGTCATGCTGGGAGTAGGCGCGGAACGCGACATGCGTGTCCGTCCCCAGCACCCCCGGAATCTTGCTGATACGCCCGGGGATCACATCCGCGAGGTCCTCGTGCTCCTTCACCCTGACCATGGCGACGAGATCGTACGTACCGGTCACGGAGAACACCTCGGTCACGGATTCGATCGCGGCGATCGACTCCGCGATCTCCGGAATCCGGTCCACGCTGGTCTTGATGAGCACGATCGCGGTGATCACGGCTGTTTCTCTCCCTCGGGGGCCGGAGCTGGGACGTTCTCTGAGGCGTCCACGGGCGCTTTCACTCTAGCCCTACGCCCATAACGCCCCCACGCGTAGACGAACCCCAGTCCGAACCCCACCAGGTGCGCCAGATAGGCCACCCCCGGGCCCGACGTCTGCCGCCCCGCGGCCAGCCACTGCAGGCTCGCCCAGAACGGCAGGGTCACCCACGCCGGAAACCGCAGCGGAAGGAAGAAGAGGAACGGCAGGAGGCTCGTCACCCGCGCGCTGGGGAACAGGAAGAGAAACGCGCCGAGGACCGCGGAGATCGCCCCGGACGCGCCGACCAGCGACTGCGGCGACCCGGCGTGCGCCGCCGCGTACGCCACCAGCGCGACATAGCCGCAGCCGACGTAGAAGAGGGCGAACTCCACATGACCCATGCGTTCCTCGGCCATCGCCCCGAAGACGAAGAGGAAGAGCATGTTGCCGAGGAGATGCAGCCAGCTGCCGTGGACGAAGAGCGCGGTGACGGGGGTGAGCGCCGCGCGCGGGGTGCCGGGAAAGAGGTCGGCGGGTACGACACCCCAGCGGCGGAAGTACGCCCGCTGCGCGGCGAACAGCTCGTCCCCCGTCCCGTACCCGGGGTTGAGGCCCGCCGCCGGTCCGATCAGGAAGATCGCGCAGCAGACGGCGATCAGCCCGTACGTCACCGGCGCCGACTCGTTTCGTACGGCCCGGGCGGCCGTGGTGCTCCACTTGCCGATCATGAGCAGAGCATGACGTAACGGGACCCACCGTCACAGACCGCCTCGCCGCCGGTGGCGATCGGCCGGGCCGCCGGAGGCAATCCGTGCCACCGCCGCAGGCGAACGGGCGTCGAGTACCGGTCAGGCCGTAGGGTTACGAGCCACACGCACCGGGAGGCCGGCGCATCACGGAGACTGGAAGAAGGAAGAGCAGCCACGATGACGGTTCCCCTGCCGACGGACACGACCCGCTGGCGCTGCACGCTCTGTGGCAACCTCACGCGGTTCGACGTGACCCGCTCGTCGAAGGTCGTCGAGTACGTGCACCTCGACCTCGCCGGGGCGCCCAAGGTCGAGGAGCGCGAGGTGGTCAGTGAGACCATCGAGTCGGTGCGCTGCCGCTGGTGCAACGCCGTGGACCAGGTGGAACTCGTGGACAGGCCGGGCGCCGGCTCCTGACGGAGCGGGCCCCGCACAGACATTGGGGTGACGGATGGTGGAGACCGCAGGCGGGGGGCCGGGCGACGGCGCCGCTGAGGTGCTCGACCGTCCGCTGCCCGAGGGCGTGCGCAGACGTGTCGTGCAGATCGTCTCCGACGGCTTCGGTGGACTCACCGTCGCCGAACTGCCCGCGCAGCTCAGGCAGTACGCCCGGTTCACCCCGAATCGCCGGGTGAAGTTCGCGGGCAACGCGATGGCGGCCGCCGTGGAGAGCGACACGCTGTTCCGGCAGCGGATCGGGGAGCGGTTCCGTGAGACCCACCCGGAGCTGTCCGGCGCCCTCGACACGGGCGCGCCCCCGCCGGCCGCGGATCCGCTGGACGTGGCGGCCGCGGCCTACGTACTGCGCCCCACGGGCTGGGTGAAGCTGGTCGCGGCGGCCGGCGAGGAGGCCCTGCGGGCGGACGCCGAGCGGGCCGGCGAGGAGAGCCGGGCCGAGCTGGAACGGCTGCGCGAGCAACTCGCCGAGGCCCGCGGCCACACGAAGGCCGAGACGGAACGGCTGCGCGCGGAGCTGGAGTCGGCCAAGAAGGAGGCCGACTCCCTGCACCGCAAGCTCCGGGCCGCCCTCAGCGACGTCAAGCGAGGCGAGGCCGCCCTGCGCAAGCTGCACGCCGAGATGGAGACCGTACGCGCCGAGGGGCACGCCCAGGTGTCCGCCGCCGAGAGCGAGACCCGGCGGCTCAAGGCTCGGCTCGGCGAGGCGGAGGCCGCCCTGGAGGCCGCCCGGCGGGCCGCCCGGGAGGGGCGCAGCGTCGAGGACATGCGCGTACGGCTGCTGCTGGACACCGTGCTGGACGCGGCCCAGGGGCTGAGACGGGAGCTGGCGCTCCCACCGGTGTCCGTACGGCCCGCCGAGACCGTCGACGCGGTCGAGCCGGGGCGGATGACCCCGAAGGACATCGCCGCCCGCGCGCTGTCCGAGAACGACCCCGCGATCCTGGACCAGTTGCTGGCCCTGCCGCAGGCGCACCTCGTCGTCGACGGCTACAACGTCACCAAGACCGGCTATCCCCAGATGCCGCTGGAGAAGCAGCGGCTGCGGCTCCTCGGTCAGCTCTCGCAGCTCGCCGCGCAGACCGGCGCCGAGGTGACGTGCGTCTTCGACGGGGCCGAGCTGGCCGCGCCGGTGCTGCTCGCGCCGCCGCGCGGGGTGCGGGTGCTGTTCTCCAAGCCCGGTGTCACCGCCGACGAGTTGATCCGTCAGCTGGTGCGCGCCGAGCCGCCGGGGCGGCCGGTCATCGTCGCCTCCACCGACCGCGAGGTGGCCGACGGGATCGCCAAGGCGGGGGCCCGCCCGGTGGCTTCCGCGGTGCTCCTCAAGCGGCTTTCCTGACCCTTCGGTTGTATGCGCCCCAACAGCAACATACAGGCGCTATGCCCGAATTGACCGAAGTGTTGCGCAACGTAGCGTCAACCGAGCATTACTGCATGTGTGTTGAGTGTAAATTGTGCACCGTGGGAGGGGATTTTTCCTGCGGGGGATTTGAAGTGATCACCATTGGGTCACTAGGGTCTGGGCTCAAACCTCTGAACGGGTGATCGTCACCGGGGTCCCCGCCGGCCGGTCGCTCACAAGAAGGAGTTCACCTACCGTGGCGTCCCACCGTCGACCCAAGCAGCCGAGCCGTGCGCGTGTGACCGTGCTCACCTCTGCCGCCGCCGCTGCCGTGGCCCTGACCTCTCAGGCCGCCAACGCCGCGCCCAGCGAGAAGCCGACCAAGGACGAGGTCAAGGCCAAGGTCCACAAGCTCTACGAGGACGCCGGGCGGGCCACCGACAAGCTCAACGGGGCCGAGGAGAAGCAGGAGAAGCTCGAGAAGGAGATCTCCACGATCCAGGACAACGTCGCCAAGGGTCAGGAAGACCTCAACGAGCTGCGTGAGGGCATAGGTCTGGCGGCCAGCGCCCAGTACCGCTCGGGCGGCATCGACTCCTCGATCCAGCTCTTCCTCTCCGCCGACCCGGACGACTACCTGGACAAGGCCGCCACGCTCGACCAGCTGACCAGCCAGCAGGTCGAGTCGCTGAAGAAGATCCAGGAGAAGCAGCGCACGCTCGCGCAGCAGCGCCAGGAGGCCTCCGAGAAGCTGGAGGACCTCGCGGACACCCGCGAGACCCTGGCCAAGAAGAAGAAGGAAGTCCAGGCCAAGCTGGCCGCGGCGCAGAAGCTCCTCAACACCCTGACGGCCGAGGAGAAGGCCGCCCTGGACGAGCAGGAGACCCGCGCCAGCCGTGACGCCGGGGACCGCGTCGACCTCGGCAAGGAGGTGGCCGCCTCCGACCGCGGCGCCGCCGCCCTGGCCGCCGCCGCAACCCAGCAGGGCAAGCCCTACGTCTCCGGCGGCAGCGGACCCAACTCCTACGACTGCTCCGGGCTGACGCAGTGGGCGTACGCCCAGGCCGGTGTGTCGATCACCCGGACCACGTACACGCAGGCGAACGACGGCACCCGGATCGGTCGCGACCAGCTCATGCCGGGCGACCTCGTCTTCTTCAACGACCTGGGACACGTCGGCCTCTACGCGGGCAACGGCACCGTCATCCACGCCCCGTACCCGGGCAAGGTCGTCCGCTACGAGTCGATGAGCACCATCGGCACCTTCCAGTTCGGTGTCCGGATCTGACACCGGCGATGGCTTGAACAAGGCCGACCGATCACACACCGTGACGGTCGGCCTTTTTCCTGTTCAAGATCAGGACACAGGGCCGCCCGAACGGGCGAATTCCCGCACCTCATGCTGACCCCTCCCCCCGCTGGTCACCTGGGTCCCGGGCCGGGCGTCACGCAGCGTGGTCGCGGAGGTCTTTGGCTGTGACACGGTCGCGCGGCTACTGTCGGCCGCGCTTCCCTCACCCGCCGTGAGGACGACCCCTTCCGGGGTCGCCGCTCCGGCGCAGGGGGGGAGCGACCTGTCCACCGTCGAAGGGAGTGCGGCTTCCCGTGGTGTCCCACAGTCGCCTTGTACCGTCCGGGTTCGACCGGGGCGCGGCCGCCGCCCTCGGCGTGCTGTCCGCCGCGGCCGCGGCCCTCGGCGCGATCCCCGTCCAGCCCGCCGCCGCCGCTCCGCACGACAACACCAGGGCCGAGGTGGACCGGCTGTACGAGGAGGCCGAGAAGGCCACCGAGGCGTACAACAAGGCCGACGAACGCGTCGACAAGCTGCGCGACCAGGTCGGCACCGCGCAGGACTCGATCGCCCGGCAACAGGACCGCGTCAACGCCATGCGGGAGAAGCTGGGTTCGCTCGCCGGCGCCCAGTACCGCTCCGGTGCCCTCGACCCCTCCATCGCGCTGCTGTTCTCCGACGACCCGGACGACTACCTCGACACGGCGGCCGCCCTGGACCGCATCAGCGCCCACCAGGCGGGCGAACTGCACGCCCTTCAGCAGGCCTTGCGCGACCTCTCCCAGAAGCGCCAGGAGGCGACCGGGAAACTCGCCGAGCTGGAGAAGAGCCGCAAGGCCGTCGCCGAGCACAAGCGGACCGTCGAGGGGAAGCTCGCCAAGGCCCGGCAACTGCTCAACGCCCTCCCGGACGAGGAGCGCGCCGAGTACGACCGCGCCTCCCGCTCCACCGGCTCCGGCCGCACCGGCATGCCCGACCTCTCCGGCGCGTCGGCGCCCAACGGCCGGGCGGCCGCCGCCGTCGCCGCCGCCCGCTCCGCTCTCGGCAAGCCGTACATCTGGGGCTCCAGCGGCCCCGACGGCTTCGACTGCTCGGGCCTCATGGTCTGGTCGTACGGCCAGGCCGGTGTCGGCCTCCCGCGCACCTCGCAGGCCCAGCGGTACGCCGGCGCCCAGGTCCCGCTCTCCCAGGCCCAGCCCGGTGACCTGGTCACCTACCGCTCCGACGCCAGCCATGTCGGCATGTACGTCGGCAACGGCCAGGTCATCCACGCCCCCTACCCGGGCGCCCCCGTCCGCTACGACCCCGTCGGCATGATGCCGATCGCCTCGGTCACCCGCCCCTGACCGCCGTACGCCTCCTCGGCGGCGCGGCCGTACGATCGGGACCGTGGCTGGCACAAGGCGCGCGTTCCCGGGAGCCGCGGGAGTCTGTCTCGCGCTCGCCCTGCTCGTCGGCTGCGGCGGAGACGCGGTACCCGACTCCGCCCGTGCCGACGTCCAGCGGATGCTCGACCGGCGGGCGACAGCCGTCCTGGAACGGGACGGGACGGCGTACCGCTCCACCGAGGCGACGACGGGGGCGGCGACCGCCCAACTGGCCACCGGGGAAGCCGAGTTCGCCAACCTCCGGGGCCTGCCGCTGGCCTCCTGGGCGTACGACGTCACCGACTTCCGGCGCTCCGGCGACCGGGCCACGGCCGAGGCGGCCCTGCGCTACCGGATACGCGGCTACGACAAGGCGCCCGTCACCGCCGTACGGACACTGACCCTCGTCCGGGACGACGAGGGCGCCTGGCGGGTCGCCGCCGACGAGCCCTCGAAGAAGGGCACCGAACAGCTGTGGGAGCAGGGGCGGATCCTCGCGGTCCGGGGGGAGCGGAGCCTCGTGCTGGGGGTCGGGCGGTCGGCGGAGGCCCTGCGGGAGTACGCGGGAATGGCGGACCGGGCCGTACCCGCGGTGACCGAGGCGTGGGGCGAGGACTGGGCGCGGCGGGTCGTCGTCCTGGTGCCGGAGTCGCTGGAGGAGATGGCGGGGCTGCTGGGGGCGCCCGCGTCCGGGTACCGGGGGATCGCGGCGGTCACCACCGGTGAGGCGGGAGGCTCGGCGAAGGCGCCCGCGGACCGGATCATCGTCAATCCCGAGGCGTACGCCGTCCTCGGCGACTTCGGCCAACAGGTCGTCCTCACCCATGAGACGACCCACGTCGCCACCCGCGCCCACACCGACGCCGCCACCCCCCTGTGGCTCTCCGAGGGCTACGCCGACTGGGTCGGTTACCGGGGGACGGGCCGTACGGCGCCCGAGGTGGCCCCGGAGCTCCAGCGGGCGGTGGCGGAGGGACAGCTCCCGGCCGCACTGCCCGCCGACTCCGACTTCGGCTTCTCCGACGACTCCGGCGAGCTCGCCCAGGCCTACGAGGGCGGCTGGCTGGCCTGCCGCCTGATCGCCGACCGCTGGGGCGAGGTCCGCCTGAACGAGTTCTACCGGGCCGTCGGCACCCACGAGAAGCGGCCCGGGGCGGTGGAGGGCGCCCTGAAGGAGATCCTGGGCATCACCGTCGAGGAGTTCACCGAACAGTGGCGGGAGTACGTACGGGCTCAACTCGGCTGACCGGGGTCCAGCTGGGCGATCGCCTCCCGTACGGTCTGTCGGGGCTGGGGCTGCCCGGGATCTGTCTGGTGCTCGGGGTGTCCATGGCGGTGCAGGGCGTGGTGCTCGTGCCGTTGCTGCCGCGCGGGCGGGCTCAGGAGCCCAGTGGCTCCTTGGCGCGGGTCGGCTGATCCGCCAGTGGTGCCGGGGTGGGTCGGGGGACCGTGTCGTGCCACAGTTCGAACGCGGCGAGGAGGGTGGCGAGGACGAGCAGGCCGTTGCGGACGAAGAGGAGGGTGACGCCCAGGCCGTCGCTGGCCACCACGTGGGAGAACCAGATCGGGAACTCCAGGACGGTCACGAAGGACGCCGCCAGGATCATGGCCGCCGGCACGCCCATGCGGCTGGCCCGGAAGCAGAGGCACACGGCGGCCAGGCCGACCAGCCACACCATGTACTGGGGGCTGATCACCCGGCTGGTGGCCGTGAACATCAGCACCGCCACGAACGCCGCGTCCGCGAGGGTGTGCGGTGCGAACCGCCGGGCCCGTACCCGCCACAGCAGCAGCCAGGCGAAGGCCACGCCGCTGAGCAGCAGGGCCGCGTCGCTGACGGTGTCCACGTGGTCGCCGAGGAACTCCACCGAGCCGTAGTTGAGCAGCACCTCGCCGTCCCAGCCGAACTGCCGGGCGACATGGAAGACCAGGGCGCCCAGCGACTCCACCTCGGTGCCCCGGTCGCGCTGGAAGGTCAGGAAGGCGAAGGCGCCGGGCAGGGAGACGGCGAACAGCACGGCCACCGCCACACCGGTGCCCGCCGCCCACGCCCAGGCCGCGCGCTTCCGGGCGCCCAGCAGCAGCAGCGCCGGCCACACCTTCAGCAGGGCCGCGAAGGCCGTCAGCGCCCCCATCGCGCGCGGATGGCGGCTGCCGGCGAGAAGGGCCGCGACCGCCACCGCCGTCACCATCACGTCGTACCGGGCGTACACGGTCGGGCCCAGCAGCGGCAGGCCCGCCACCCACACCCAGGCGCCGCGCCACGTCCTGCCGGGCCGGCCGCCCGCGAGGAGGAGCAGCGCGAGGACGGCCAGGTCGGCGACGAAGGCGAGGACGAAGAACGCCGACGCGTAGTCCAGGAAGGGCAGCAGCGCCGGGGAGAGGATCGGGAGGGCGGCGGCGGGCGGGTACTGCCAGGTGACGTCGTCGAGGGGATACGTTCCCGCACGCAGGATCTCGTACCAGCCCTGGTAGATCACCGAGACGTCGCTGGTGACGTCCGGGCCCGGGAACACGAACACCTTGAAGACGAACAGCAGCAGGAGCAGCCGGGTCGCGCCCCAGAACGTCAGCAGCCCGAACGGGAGCCGCCGAGAGCCCGTCATGTCCATCTGAGCCACGTGAGTCCCTGTCCGTCCGCGCTCTGTTTCGCCTCTGTGAGGGACATGATCCCCCGTCGGCCTGTGAAGCGGCCGTGAAGCGTGGCCCAGTCCGGTGCGGATGCGCCTGGGAGAGGGCCGGTGCCGGTTCGGTAGGGTCGGCGGCGATGTCCAAGACCCTGATCGTGACCAACGACTTCCCGCCCCGGCCCGGTGGCATCCAGGCGTTCCTGCACAACATGGCGCTGCGGCTGGACCCCGAGCGGATCGTCGTCTACGCCTCCACCTGGAAGCGGGGCCGGGAGGGCGCCCGGGCGACGGCCGCCTTCGACGCCGAGCAGCCCTTCACCGTCGTACGCGACCGCACGACCATGCTGCTGCCGACACCGGGCGCCACACGTACGGCCGTGGATCTGCTGCGGGAGCACGGCTGCACCTCGGTGTGGTTCGGCGCGGCGGCCCCGCTCGGCCTGATGGCCCCCGCGCTGCGCAAGGCGGGCGCACGGCGTCTGGTGGCCACCACGCACGGCCACGAGGCGGGCTGGGCCCAGCTGCCCGCCGCCCGGCAGCTGCTGCGGCGGATCGGCGAGGGCACGGACACGATCACCTACCTGGGCGAGTACACGCGCTCCCGGATCGCCACGGCCCTGACCCCCGAGGCGGCCGGGCGGATGGTGCAGCTGCCGCCCGGCGTCGACGAGGGGACCTTCCATCCGGGCTCCGGCGGCGCCGAGGTCCGTGCCCGGCTCGGGCTCACCGACCGTCCGGTCGTCGTGTGCGTGTCCCGGCTCGTGCCGCGCAAGGGGCAGGACACGCTGATCCGGGCCATGCCCGGCATCCTCGCCAAGGAGCCGGACGCCGTACTGCTGATCGTCGGCGGCGGGCCCTACGAGAAGGAGCTGCGCCGCCTCGCGTACGAGACCGGGGTCGCCGAGTCCGTCCGCTTCACCGGGGCCGTCTCCTGGTCCGAGCTGCCCGCCCACTACGGTGCCGGCGACGTCTTCGCCATGCCGTGCCGTACGCGCCGGGGCGGCCTGGACGTGGAGGGACTGGGGATCGTCTACCTGGAGGCCTCGGCGACGGGTCTCCCGGTCGTCGCGGGCGACTCCGGCGGCGCCCCCGACGCCGTCCTCGACGGCGAAACGGGTTGGGTCGTACGAGGCGGCTCCCCGACAGAGGCCGCGGAACGCATCGTCACCCTGCTCGGCGACCCGGAGCTGCGGGCACGCATGGGGGAGCGGGGACGGGAGTGGGTCGAGGAGAAGTGGCGCTGGGACCTACTGGCGGAAACTTTGAAAACTTTGCTGTAGCCCCATAAGGGGCGCAGGGCTGTATCGATATGCGGCTCCGCCGCGTGGGCGCGACCAGCCACAAGACGACCGGAAGTCGCCTTCCAGGAGTACCCGGCACTCCAGTAGGCGCCGCCCTGTCCCGCGAAACCCCTAGCCGGAGCCCGAAAATCCGCACATGCTGCGCACATGACAGCAAAACTGATGCAGCGTCAGCTGACGAGACGTCACATCCTTGGTATGGCCGCGCTCCAGACCGCGGCCACCCTCGGCTTCACCCGCATCGGCCTCCAGTCGGCCCACGCCGCCGAGCCCGACGCGGTCGAATCCGCCCCCGCCATCGTCATCGGCTCCGGCTACGGCGCCGCCGTGGCCGCCCTGAGGCTCGGCCAGGCCGGCATCCGCACACTCGTCCTGGAGATGGGCAGGGCCTGGACCACCCCCGGCTCCGACGGCAAGGTCTTCTGCTCGACCCGGGAGCCGGACCAGCGGTCCATGTGGTTCAAGACCCGCACGGAGGCCCCGCTCGCCACGTTCCTGTGGCTGGACGTCGTCAACAGGGACATCAGCCCCTACCCAGGCGTCCTGGACCGCGTCCGCTACGCCAACATGTCGGTCTTCCTCGGCCGCGGCGTCGGCGGCGGCTCCCTGGTCAACGGCAGCATGGCCGTCACCCCCCTCCAGTCGTACTTCGCCGAGCAGTTCCCGACCGTCGACACCGCCGAGATGTACTCCACGTACTTCCCGCGCGCCCGCGCCATGCTCGGCGTCAACACCATCGACCCGGCGTGGTTCGAGTCCACGGAGTGGTACCGCTTCAGCCGGATCTCCCGGGCGCACGCCGAGAAGGCCGGCCTCAGGACCACCTTCGTCCCCAGCGTCTACGACTTCGCCCACATGCAGCGCGAGGCCGCCGGCACCGCCACCAAGTCCGCGCTCGCCGGTGAGGTCATCTACGGCAACAACCACGGCAAGAAAAGCCTCGACAAGACGTACCTCGCCGCCGCCCTCGGCACCGGCAACGTCACCATCCACACCATGGAACGGGCGAAGGGAATCCGCCGGCTGAGCGACGGCACGTACGTCGTCACCGTCGACCGCATCGACGACACGGGCGCGGTCGTCGCGACCAAGGAGTACGGCTGCACGTACCTCTTCCTCGGCGCGGGCAGCGTCGGCACCACCGAACTCCTCGTCCGGGCACGGGCGAAGGGCACCCTGCCCGCACTGGACGCCGGCGTCGGCGCGGGCTGGGGCACCAACGGCAACGTGATGCTCGGCCGGGCCAACCACCTCTGGGACACCGTCGGGGCGAACCAGTCGACCATGCCGGTCATGGGCATCGACGACTGGGCCAACACCTCCAACCCCGTCTTCGCGGAGATCGCCCCGCTGCCCACCGGCCTCGAACACTGGGTCAGCCTCTACCTGGCGATCACCAAGAACCAGGAGCGCGCGTCCTTCACCTACGACGCCGCGAGCGACTCGGCGAAGCTCGGCTGGACCGCCGCCCAGAGCGCGGTCTCCGTCTCCATGGCCAAGAAGCTCTTCGACCGGATCAACGCCGCCAACTCCACGATCTACCGGTACGACCTGTTCGGCTCGTCCAACAAGGTGTTCGCCGACGACTTCACGTACCACCCGCTCGGCGGCTGCGTGCTGGGGAAGGCGACCGACGACTACGGGAGGGTGAAGGGGTATTCGAAGCTGTACGTCACCGACGGCTCGCTGGTGCCCGGCTCGATCGGGGTGAACCCGTTCGTCACGATCACCGCGCTCGCCGAACGCACGATGGCACGGGTCCTCGTGGAGGACACCGCGCCATGAGTCGTGCGACCGCCGGTCGCTGCGTAACAGCTGGTTACTTCTGGTAGATCGCCTCGATCTCGTCCGCGTAGTCCTTCGCCACCACGTTGCGCTTGAGCTTCAGGGAAGGCGTCAGGTGGCCCGAGTCCTCCGTGAACTGGGAGGAGAGAATGCGGAACTTCCGCACCGATTCCGCCTTCGACACCGCGGCGTTGCCGTCGTCGATCGCGGCCTGAACGGCCGCGTTCAGATCGGCGTCCGCGCTCAGCGACGCCGCGGTGGACCCCGCGGGCTTGCCGTGCTCGGCGGCCCAACGGCCCAGGAACTCCTCGTCGATGGTGACCAGCGCGCCCACGAACGGCCGCCCGTCGCCCACCACCATGCACTCCGCGACCAGCGCGTGCGCCCGGATACGGTCCTCGATCACGGCCGGGGCGACGTTCTTGCCGCCCGCGGTGACGATGATCTCCTTCTTGCGACCGGTGATGCTGAGGTAGCCGTCCTCGTCGAGGGTGCCGATGTCACCGGTGTGGAACCAGCCGTCGGCCAGCGCCTCCTCGGTCGCGCCCGGGTTGTTCCAGTACCCCTGGAACAGGTGCTCGCCGTGCAGCAGCACCTCCCCGTCGTCCGCGATCCGGATCACGGAACCCGGCAGCGGCTGCCCGACCGTACCGATCTTCTGGCGGTCCCACGGGTTGAACGCGGTCGCCGCACAGGACTCCGTCAGGCCGTAGCCCTCCAGGACCGTGAAGCCGATACCGCGGAAGAAGTGCCCGAGGCGCTCGCCCAGCGGGGCACCGCCCGAGATCGCGAACTCGCCCTTGCCGCCGAGCACTGCCCGCAGCTTGCTGTAGACGAGCCTGTCGAACACCTTGTGCTTGACCTTCAGACCGAGGGCCGGTCCCGACGGGGTGTCCAGCGCCTTGCTGTACGCGATCGCCGTGTCCGCGGCCTTGTCGAAGATCTTGCCCTTGCCGTCCGCCTGCGCCTTGGCCCGGGCCGAGTTGTAGACCTTCTCGAAGACCCTCGGCACACCCAGGATCAGCGTCGGCCGGAAGGAGGCCAGCTCGTCGGTGAGGTTCTTGATGTCCGGGACGGTCCCCAGCTTGATCGGCGCCATCATCGGCGCGACCTGCACGAGTCGCCCGAAGACGTGTGCCAGCGGGAGGAACAGCAGGACGCTGCACTCACCGGTACGGAACAACGGCCGCAGCCGCTCCACCACGTTCCCGCACTCGGCGAAGAAGCTGCGGTGGGTGAGCACACAGCCCTTGGGCCTACCGGTCGTCCCGGACGTGTAGACGATCGTCGCCGGGTCGTCGGCCTTCGCCAGTGAGCTGCGCTCGTCGACGGTCGCGTCGGTGACGTCCTGACCGAGGCGCCCCAGCTCCTCGACACCGCCGCCCTCGATCTGCCACAGGTGCTTAAGCGCCGGCAGCCCGTCGCGCACCGACTCGACGGCGGCCATGTGCGTGTCCAGCTCCACGATCACGGCGGTCGCGCCCGAGTCGGCGAGGATCCACTGCACCTGCTCCGGCGAGCTGGTCTCGTACACCGGCACGGTGACCCCGCCGGCCGTCCAGATCGCGAAGTCCAGCAGGGTCCACTCGTACCGGGTACGGGACATCAGTGCGACGCGGTCGCCCGGCTGGACCCCGGCGGCGATGAGCCCCTTCGCGGCCGTCCGCACCTCGGCGAGGAACTGGACGGCGTTGACGTCCTGCCAGGCGCCGCCAACCTTGCGGGCGATGACGGCGACATCGGGATGCTGCGCGGCGTTTCTGCGGACGATGTCGGTCAGATTGCCGTCCGTCGGGACCTCGTACAAAGCCGGAAGGCTGAACTCGCGCAAGACTGCTGCTCCTCATAGGGCGCCGGCGCCACGACTGACGTGTGTGCTGCGACGGTGCGGTCCAAGGTGGGGACGAGCGCTCAGGCCCCGCTTGGTTCCTCACTGGTTGAAAACCTGAGCACAACTGGACTGCCCGGACGTTACCCGTCGGTATGGCTTCTCCGCGAGGGGGGTCCGGGGAGATGTTCGCCGCGTCACACATGCGGGGTTCTCCCGGGAACAATAATCCCCTCACTTACCGACTGGCCAGTAACCGCACGGTCGACCGGCTCTGTTCACGTATGCCGCACACGCCTACGCTTGATCGTCATGGCACCCACACCAGGCGGCAACGGCAGGACGCGCGTTCATGTGGTCAGCGACGTGCACGGCAACGCACACGCCCTGGCCCGAGCGGGCGAGGGCGCCGACGCCCTGGTGTGCCTGGGTGACCTGGTCCTCTTCCTCGACTACGCCGACCACTCCCGCGGCATCTTCCCCGACCTCTTCGGCGCGGAGAACGCCACCCGGCTCGTCGAACTGCGCACGGCCCGGCGGTTCGAGGAGGCACACGAACTCGGGGCCCGGCTCTGGGCGGGTGTGGGCGAGGACCGGTCCGCCGTGATCGAGAAGGCCGTCCGCAAGCAGTACGCCGAGATGTTCGCGGCCTTCCCGACGCCGACGTACGCCACCTACGGCAATGTCGATATCCCGAGGCTCTGGCCGGAGTACGCGGGGGAGGGGACGACGGTCCTGGACGGCGAGCGGGTGGAGATCGGCGGGTGGGTCTTCGGGTTCGTCGGCGGTGGGCTCCGGACACCCATGCGGACGCCGTACGAGATCAGCGACGAGGAGTACGCGGCGAAGATCGAGGCGGTGGGGGAGGTCGACGTGCTGTGCACACACATCCCACCGGAGGTCCCCGAGCTGGTGTACGACACGGTCGCACGCCGCTTCGAGCGGGGGAGCCGGGCGCTGCTGGAGGCGATCCGGAAGACACGGCCCCGGTACTCGCTGTTCGGGCATGTCCACCAGCCGTTGGTCCGGCGGATGCGGATCGGGGCGACGGAGTGTGTGAACGTCGGGCACTTCGCGGGGAGCGGGAAGCCGTGGGCGTTGGAATGGTGAGCCCCCGCAAGCGGTAGCCTTCACGCTGCACATACGTGCGCACCCACCTCCCTCACCGGAACGTCTCTGGAGGAGCCACGGCGATGGCGGAATTCACCAGTTCGAGCATCACGATCGAGGCTGCGGCGGCCGACGTCATGGGAGTGATCGCCGACTTCGCCCGCTACCCGGACTGGACGGGCGAGGTGAAGGAGGCGGAGGTGCTGCAGACCGACGGTCAGGGCCGCGCCGAGCAGGTCCGGCTCGTCATGGACGCGGGCGCGATCAAGGACGACCAGACGCTGGCCTACACCTGGACCGGGGCGAACGAGGTCTCCTGGACGCTGGTCAAGTCGCAGATGCTGCGGTCACTCGACGGGTCCTACATCTTGAAGCCGGTGAGCGACTCGGTGACCGAGGTGACGTACCAGCTGACCGTCGACGTCAAGATCCCGATGCTCGGGATGATCAAGCGCAAGGCGGAGAAGGTGATCATCGACCGCGCGCTGGCGGGGCTGAAGAAGCGGGTCGAGTCGGGCGCGTAGCCGTTGCGCCCGACAACTCGGCGGGCCGCGCTGTGTCTCGGCTGCGGGGCCGCCCGTGGCCGATCGCGCAGTTCCGCGTCGGTGCGCACCCCGTCGCTGAGTTACCGTTCAGCCTCATGCGCACCATCCTGATCACCGGGCAAGGCGGCAGTGGCCGTACGACGGTCGCGGCGGCCACGGCCGTCGAGGCGGCTCGCGCGGGCGCGCGGACGCTTGTACTGAGCGCCGACCGGGTCGACAGCCTCGGTGCGGTGCTCGGGGTGGCGACCGGCGCGGAGCCCGTCCGGGCCGCGGTGAACCTCACCGCCTGGCGGCCGGATGCCGCGGCCGGCTTCCGTGAGGATCTCGTCGGCTTCCAGGAGCGGGCCGCGTCCGTGCTGGATCTGCTGGGCGCCGGGCGGCTCGACGCCGAGGAGCTCACGCCCCTTCCCGGTGCCGAGGAGCTCGCCCTGCTGCGGGCGCTGCGCGATGCCGCGCTCTCCGAGGCGTACGACCTGCTCGTCGTGGATCTGCCGCCCGCCCCCCAGGCACTCACGTTGCTCGGCCTGCCGGAGGAGCTGCGGAGGTATCTGCGGCGGTTGCTCCCGCCCGAGCGACAGGCCGCACGAGCCCTCCGTCCCGTCCTCGGACGGCTCGCCGGTGTGCCGATGCCCTCCGAGTGGCTGTACGAGACGGCCGCCCGGTGGGACGTCGAACTGGCCGCCGTCGCGGCGGTCGTCGAGGACCCCGGGACGAGCGTGCGGCTGGTCGCCGAGCCGGGGCCGGCCGGAGCCGACCATGTGCGCGTCGCGAGCGTCGGCCTCGCCCTGCGGGGCCTCGTCGTGGACGGACTGATCGCCAACCGGGTCCTGCCGGACGGCACGCACGACACCTGGCTCGCCGGTCTCGTCGCCCAGCAGCGCAAGGCGATGGAGGAGTGGGAGCAGGTCCGTCCGGTGCACGGCGTCGCCCATCTCGGGCACGACCCCCGCGGTGTCGACGACCTCGCCGCCCTCGACGTACCCGGTGCGGGTGACGCTCCCGCCCGCGTCGAGTGGGCCGTCACCGACAACCTCGGGGACGAGGGCGTGCTCGTATGGCACATTCCGCTGCCCGGGGCGATACGCGAGGAGCTGGACCTCGTCCGGCGCGGCGACGAGTTGGTCGTCACGGCGGGGCAGTTCCGCCGTATCGTTCCGCTGCCGTCGGCACTGCGCCGCTGCACGGTCGACGGTGCGGCCCTGCGCGACGGAGAGCTGAGGATCCGTTTCGCGCCGGATCCGCGGTTGTGGCCCCGGACGCGGTGAACCGCATACGTCCGTTCGGGTAACGTCGAAGGTACGAACCGTAGGCAGGAGCCCGCCATGAGCGAAGAGCGCCCCACGTCCGACCCCGCACGGGAGGACGCGGCCGAGGAGGCGCGGACGGCCGACGAGGTGCGCACGAGTGATCGGGCGCGCGCGACCGACCGGGCGCGTGCGACCGACTCCGACGCCTGGGCCACGGCGTGCGAGGAGGACCTCGCCGCGGAGAAGGCCCGCCGCCGGGCGAAGTACGGGCCGCCGCCGGGCTCGGCCGCCGAGGAACTGCGCAAGCTCGTCGACACGGTCGCGGACAAGCTGTCCGGGCTGCAGTCGCCGTTGCTCGGCGCGGTCGCCGGCGGCGCGGCCCAGCAGATGGTCAACCAGGTCGTCCGGCAGGCCAAGGCCGCCGTCGAACCCGTCATCGAACGCAACCCTGACGTCTTCGACCATCTGGCCGCGGCCGGAGGCGAACTGCTCGCCGCGTACCGCTCCGCCGTCGAGGCCCAGGAACGCCGCTGGACGAACCGGGACACCACCGACCGGGAACGGCGCGGCCAGGGCGACGATCCGGGCCCCGGAGAGCGCATCGACCTGGACTGACGCCGGGCCCGTCCGCCCGGCGGACGACAGGACTCCCAGGGCAGGGCCTCGGGTACGGTTGGCCGTAGCGGGGCTCGACCGAAACTGAGGGATTCATGGGACTCACCATCGGCGTCGACATCGGCGGTACCAAGATCGCGGCCGGTGTGGTCGACGAGGAAGGCAACATCCTCTCGACCCACAAGGTGCCGACCCCGGGCACGCCCGAGGGGATCGTGGACGCCATCGCCGCCGCAGTCGAGGGCGCGCGAGCCGGACACGAGATCGTCGGTGTCGGCATCGGCGCGGCCGGTTACGTCAACCGCCAGCGGTCGACGGTCTACTTCGCCCCCAACATCGACTGGCGCAACGAACCGCTCAAGGAGAAGGTCGAGGCCCGCGTGGGCCTGCCGGTGGTCGTGGAGAACGACGCCAACGCCGCCGCCTGGGGCGAGTACAGGTTCGGCGCCGGCAAGGGCCACCGCAACGTCATCTGCATCACCCTCGGCACCGGCCTCGGCGGCGGCATCATCATCGGCAACAAGCTGCGCCGCGGACACTACGGCGTGGCAGCCGAGTTCGGTCACATCCGCATGGTCCCGGACGGGCTGCTGTGCGGCTGCGGCTCACAGGGCTGCTGGGAGCAGTACGCGTCCGGGCGGGCCCTGGTCAGGTACGCCAAGCAGCGCGCCAACGCCACCCCGGAGAACGCCGAACTCCTCCTCGGCCTCGGTGACGGCACCCCCGACGGCATCGAGGGCAAGCACATCTCCATGGCCGCCCGCCAGGGCGACCCCGTCGCCGTCGACTCCTACCGCGAACTCGCCCGCTGGGCCGGCGCCGGCCTCGCCGACCTCGCCTCCCTCTTCGACCCGTCGGCGTTCATCGTGGGCGGCGGCCTGTCGGACGAGGGCGAACTGGTCCTCGACCCCATCCGCAAGTCCTACAAGCGCTGGCTCGTGGGCGGCAACTGGCGCCCGGTGGCTGAGGTCATCGCCGCCCAACTGGGCAACGAGGCGGGCCTGGTGGGCGCGGCGGACCTGGCGAGAGAACCCGACCCGATCATGTAGACACCGGTCGGCGGCAACCCCGCGCCTTTCACGGGCGCGGGGCTGTGTCGATATGCGGCTCCGCCGCGTGGGCGCGACCAGCCCCCATCAGTCAGCCGAACGAACGACCCGTGGTTTCCCGGCGCTCCCGGCGGAGCGTTGCCGCGTATCTTGATCCGCATGGCGACCACCACGCTGCCCAACTCCCGTACCGACCCCGACGGTTCGGCAACCATCCGCGTCCTCAGCTACAACATCCGCTCCATGCGGGACGACACGGACGCCCTCGCCCGAGTGATCACCGCCTGCGCCCCCGACCTGGTCCTCATCCAGGAAGCCCCCCGCTTCTTCCGCTGGCAGAAGAAACTCGCGAGGCTCGCCGCCGCCTCCGGCCTGGTCACCCTCTCCGGCGGCGCCACCGCCTCCGGCCCCGCCCTGCTCTGCAACCTCCGCGCCACGGTCGAGCACACCGAGGACGTCCTCCTGCCCCTCACCCCCGGACTGCACAGGCGCGGCTTCGCCACGGCGGTGGTCCGTTTCGGCCGCGCCCGCCTCGGCGTCCTGTCCTGCCACCTCTCCCTGCAGAAGGACGAGCGGTACGAGCAGGGCGGCATGCTCCTCGACCGCCTGGCCGGCCTGGGCGTGACGCACGCGGTCGCCGGCGGCGACCTCAACGAACGCCCGGACGGCCGTACGTTCCGCCGCCTGGCCGGCGAACTCCAGGACTGCTGGACCACCTCCCCCTGGGGCGGCGAGTACACCTCCACCCCCGCCGACCCCCACCAGCGCATCGACGCGATCCTGGCCACCCCCGGCATCGAGGTCCTCGGCTGCGGCGTCCCCCTCGACCACCCCGGCATCACCGAGGGCGACCTGCGGGCGGCCACGGACCACCTGCCGGTCCTGGCCGCCCTCAGGGTGCCCGCCGAGTCCTGACAAGGGCGGGGGCCCACCCGGAACGCTCCCCGGGCGGGCCCTCGTACGGCTGTGGTGGTTCGGTCAGACGACCGCGCCCCGGCCGGGATCGTCGTCGTCCTCCTCGTCACCCTTCATGCGCATCACCAGCGTGGCGAAGCCGCCGAGGAAGCCGCCGATGCCGAGGGTGGTGAGCCACCAGGTCATCTCCCAGCCGAGCAGCACGGCGAGCAGCAGCAGGACGGGACCGCCGACCACCCCCAGCCAGGCGAACTTGGCGGTGGCGTCGGCCTCCGGCAGCGGGGGCGGCTCGGGCGGCACGAAGTGGCCCTCGTCGTCCTCGTCCTCGGAGTCCTTGTCGCCCTTGTCCGCCTTGTCGAGGTCCTCGCCGACCGGGTCGGGCACGCTGTAGTCGCGCGGACCCGCGCCGACGCCCGGGGCGAACGCGACCGAGCTGCCCAGCGGCTTCGGGGCCGCGGGCCCGGCCGTGTCGGGGGCCTTGTCCGCGGAGTCCTCCGGCTCGGCCTCCAGCAGGGCCAGGTCCTCCACCGACCTGAACGGCTTGGCGCCCGGCGGGTCCGGCGGCTCCTCGCCGAACCCGGCGACGATCGCCCGCCACGCGGCGTCCTCGTCGAACGGCACGTGCTGACCCTCGCCCACATGCGGCTCCTCGCCCGGCGACTCGCCGGACGAGGAGCTCACGGAGCCGCCTGCGGAGCCGCCCGGGGAGTCGCCCCGCGAGTCGCCGTGGCGCTCGCCGAGGGGCGCTCCCGTCTCCTCCGGCTCACGCTCGGAGTCGTGCTCAGCCACCAGTGGCCGTCCCTTCCCTCTGCCCCAAGGATCCCGGACCGATCTGCTCCACGGACCCCGAATCAGACTGCTGTACGGATTCCGCCTCGGACTCCTTCACACGTGCCGCACCGGACTCCGTCACACGCTCGGTCCCGGACTCCGCGACGAGCCGGGTGACGAACGCGTGGCTCTCCTCGAAAATGCGGTCCGCGTCGTGGTCCAACGTCGCGACATGATGGCTCTGTTCCAGCAGGATCTCCGTGACGTCCGTCGACGACACCCGGCCGAGGACGCGCTCGGAGTCGACGGGCGGCACCACATGGTCCCGCGCGCTGTGCAACAGCAGCAACGGCTGGGTGACCTGGGGCAGTTCACCGTCGACGAGGCGGAGGAAAGTGCGCAGCGAGTGCGCCGCGTGCAGCGGCACATGGCTGTACCCCACCTCCTCGACGCCCTCCTTCGCGATGTCGCTGGTGATGCCCTTCGTGGTGGGCACGAAGTGACGGAGCACGGGCAGGGCGTGCGCGGCCGGGCCGTGCACCTTGTTGGCCGGGTTGACGACCATCACGCCGTCGACCGCGTCCCCGTGCTTCGCGGCCAGGCGCAGCGCCAGCGCGCCGCCCATCGACAGCCCCGCCACGAAGACGTGCGCACAGCGCTCGCGCAGGGACCGCAGCTCGCGGTCCACCTCCGCGTACCAGTCCTGCCAGCCGGTCGGGCGGAGGTCCTCCCAGCGGGTGCCGTGTCCCGGCAGCAGGGGCAGCGCGACTGTCAGTCCCCGCGCGGCGAGGTACTCCGCCCAGGGGCGCAAGGACTGCGGGGACCCGGTGAAACCGTGGCAGAGGAGGACTCCGACCTCCCCTCCCTCGTGGTGGTACGGCTCTGCGCCAGGAAGGACCGGCACGGTTCGGTCTCCTGTTCATGAGAAGGGTGTGAATGAGTCCGGATGTGGTTCACCGTACGCGACCGCACTGACACCGACCAGGGGCTTCGCGCGGTGGAGGGCCGGTGAAGGAGCCGGTGGGGGAGCGGGCGGGGGCCATCGGGGTACTCGACTCCGGCCGGGCCTGTCGGACCCTTCCTCAGGCGTCCGGGTTAAGGTCTGATCCACAGAACACAGAGAGGCACTCGGTTGTTGTACGGCGCGATGAAGGTCGCTATCGGGGGACCGCTCAAGGTCACCTTCAGGCCCTGGGTGGAGGGCCTGGAGAACATTCCGGCCGAGGGCGCCGCGATCCTCGCGAGCAACCACCTCTCCTTCTCGGACTCGTTCTTCCTGCCCGCTGTCCTCGACCGCAAGGTCACGTTCATCGCGAAGGCCGAGTACTTCACCACCCCGGGAATCAAGGGCAAGCTGACGGCCGCCTTCTTCAAGGGTGTCGGTCAGCTCCCGGTGGACCGCTCCGGCGCGCGGGGCGCGGGCGAGGCCGCGATCAAGAGCGGCATAGAGGTCATCGAGAGCGGTGAACTGTTCGGTATCTACCCCGAGGGCACCCGCTCGCCCGACGGGCGGCTCTACCGCGGTAAACCGGGCGGCCTGGCCCGCGTGGCCCTCGCCACCGGCGCGCCCGTCATCCCCGTCGCCATGATCGACACGGAGAAGATCCAGCCCCCGGGCAAGGTCCTGCCGAAGGTCATGCGCCCCGGCATCCGGATCGGCAAGCCCCTCGACTTCAGCCGCTACCAGGGCATGGAGCACGACCGCTTCGTCCTGCGCGCGCTGACCGACGAGGTCATGTACGAGATCATGAAGCTCTCCGGCCAGGAGTACGTCGACATGTACGCGACCGCCGCCAAGCGGCAGATCGCGGACGCGGCCAAGGCGGAGAAGGGGGCCGAGAAGGCCGCCAAGGCCGCCCTCGCCAAGGCCGAGAAGGAGCAGGCGGCCAGGGAACTGAGGGAACAGGGTGAGAAGACCCGGGCGGACAAGGACCGCCCGGCTTCGTAACGGCCGCGTTCCCGGGTACGGTCGCGTTCCCGGACGGGACGTCGTGGGTGGGGTGGGGGAACATGCCGAGGCTTGAGCGAGTCATGACGATGTCGGTCGAGCAGCCGCTGTGGCGTGCGCTCACCGGCTACCGGGTCCTGACGATGATCTACGCGATCGGCCTCTTCGTCAGCGCGTACGACAAGTTCGAGCGCCCCTGGCTGGCCATGGCCTACTACGCCGTCCTGGCCGGCTGGACACTGCTGACCCTGCCCAAGGTCGCGGGCGCGGTCCACTGCACCAAGCGGTTCCTCGCGGCGGACCTCACCATCGCGATCGTCGGCATCCTGCTCACCCGGCTCGCCGACTCGGCCGCGCGGGTGGAGGCCGGGGGCCCGACGCTGCCGTCGATATGGACCGCGGGCGCCGTGCTGGCCTTCGCCATCAAGGGCGGCTGGCGCTGGGCCGCCTTCGCCTCCACGCTCGTCGCCGTCGCCAACCTGATCCACCGCGGCGCCCCCACCCGCGACACCATCCACAACGTGCTGCTGGTCTGGGTCGCCTCCATCGCCATCGGATACGTCGTCGAGGTGGCCCGCGCCTCCGAGCGCACCCTCGCCCGCGCCCTGGAGATCGAGGCCGCCACCCGCGAGCGGGAGCGCCTCGCCCGCGACATCCACGACAGCGTCCTGCAGGTCCTCGCCATGGTCCAGCGGCGTGGCACCGCCCTCGGCGGCGAGGCCGCCGAGCTGGGCCGGATGGCGGGCGAGCAGGAGGTCGCCCTGCGCACCCTGGTCTCCGGCGGCCTGGTCCCCGTCTCCCGGATCTCCGAGGACGCGGCCCAGGGAGCGCTCGTACGGGCGGTCGATGAACCGGACGACCCGGCGGTGGACGACAGCGCGACGGGCCCGGTGGACCTGCGCTCCCTCCTCGCCCCGTACGCCGGCGCGAAGGTCACCTTCTCCGAGCCCGGCGCCCCGGTGCCGCTCGCCCCGGGGGCCGCGCGGGAGCTGGCCGCCGCCGTCGGCGCCGCCCTGGACAATGTGCGCGCGCACGCGGGAGACGGGGCCCGGGCCTGGATCCTGGTCGAGGACTGGCCGGAGGAGATCATCGTGACCGTACGGGACGACGGCCCCGGCATTCCCGAGGGACGGCTCGCCCAGGCCGAGGGCGAGGGCCGGCTCGGGGTGGCCCTCTCCATCCGGGGGCGCCTGCGCGACATCGGCGGCACGGCCGAACTGATCTCGGTCCCGGGACAGGGCACGGAAGTCGAACTGAAGGTACCCAAGGCCGCGGAAGGGCCTAAGGGCGTACGGGGGAAGGCGGAGAAGCAGTGACGGAGAGCGTGGAGAGCGTGGGGAACGGCCGGCCGGTGGACGGACGGGCACAGCCCGGCGGGGGCGGCCCGATCAAGGTGATGGTGGTCGACGACCACCCCATGTGGCGCGACGCCGTCGCCCGCGACCTGACCGAGTCCGGCTTCGACGTGGTCGCCACGGCGGGCGACGGGGAGCAGGCGGTACGCCGCGCCCGGGCGGCCGCGCCCGATGTGCTCGTCCTGGACCTGAACCTGCCCGCCAAGCCGGGCGTGCAGGTCTGCAAGGAACTCGTCGGCGCCAACCCGGCGTTGCGGGTGCTGGTCCTGTCGGCGAGCGGGGAGCACGCGGACGTCCTGGAGGCGGTGAAGTCCGGCGCGACGGGCTACCTGCTGAAGTCGGCCTCGACCGAGGAACTGATCGACGCCGTACGCCGCACCGCGGTCGGCGACCCCGTCTTCACCCCCGGGCTCGCGGGCCTGGTCCTCGGTGAGTACCGCCGCCTCGCCTCCGAGCCCGCCCCGGCGCCGGGCGCCGACGAGCCGAAGGCCCCGCAGCTGACCGACCGCGAGACCGAGGTGCTGCGTCTCGTCGCCAAGGGCCTGAGCTACAAGCAGATCGCCGAGCGCCTCGTCATCTCGCACCGCACGGTTCAGAACCACGTCCAGAACACCCTCGGCAAGCTGCAGCTCCACAACCGGGTGGAGCTGGTCCGCTATGCCATAGAGCGCGGTCTCGACGACGAGTAAATGCCGTACATCACCCCATAGAGTGAAGGTGAGTTGATCGACTCCGATCAACTCACCCTCAATCAGCCGCAATTCGCCGGAATTGACCTGCCGTTCATGCCGAAGTGACCTGGATCACCATTAGCGTGACCCTCACACCAGGCAACCGCGGCGAAGGGACTTTTCCATGCGCGTCGGAGTACTGACCGGAGGCGGCGACTGCCCCGGGCTCAACGCCGTCATCCGGGGCGTCGTCCGCAAGGGCGTGCAGGAGTACGGCTACGACTTCGTCGGCTTCCGGGACGGCTGGCGGGGACCGCTGGAGAACGACACCGTCCGCCTCGACATCCCCGCCGTGCGCGGCATCCTGCCCCGTGGCGGCACCATCCTCGGCTCCTCGCGCACCAACCCCCTCAAGCAGGAGAACGGCATCCGCCGTATCAAGGACAACCTCGCCAAGCAGGAGGTCGAGGCGCTCATCACCATCGGCGGCGAGGACACGCTCGGCGTGGCCGCGCGCCTCTCGGACGAGTACGGCGTCCCTTGCGTGGGCGTTCCGAAGACGATCGACAACGACCTCTCGGCCACGGACTACACCTTCGGGTTCGACACGGCGGTGGGCATCGCCACGGAAGCGATCGACCGCCTGCACACCACCGCCGAGTCCCATATGCGCGTCCTCGTCGTGGAGGTGATGGGCCGTCACGCGGGCTGGATCGCGATCCACTCCGGCCTGGCCGGCGGCGCCAACGTCATCCTCATCCCCGAGCAGCGCTTCGACGTCGACAAGGTGTGCGCCTGGGTGACGTCCCGCTTCAAGGCGTCGTACGCGCCGATCGTGGTCGTGGCGGAGGGGGCCATGCCGAAGGACGGCGAGATGGTCCTGAAGGACGGGTCGCTGGACTCCTTCGGCCACGTCCGGCTCTCGGGCGTCGGCGAATGGCTGGCCAAGGAGATCGAGAAGCGCACGGGCAAGGAGGCCCGTACGACGGTCCTCGGCCACGTCCAGCGAGGCGGTACCCCCTCCGCGTTCGACCGCTGGCTCGCCACGCGCTTCGGGCTCCACGCGATCGACGCCGTCCACGACCGTGACTTCGGCAAGATGGTCGCGCTGCGGGGCACCGACATCGTCCGCGTCCCGATCGCCGACGCGACGGCCAGGCTGAAGACGGTGGATCCGAAGCTGTACGAGGAGGTCGGCGTCTTCTTCGGCTGAGGGCGCCTGACAGCTCGGGGGTGCGGGTGCGTCGGCGGGTGCGGGTGGGTGGGGCTTCTCGCGCAGTTCCCCGCGCCCCTGAAAAGCAGGGGCTGCGCCCCGTGCTTTTCGGCCCGCAGCCCCGTCGCCTTCCAGGCCCGCAGGGCCTGTGCTTCTAGGGGCGCGGGGAACTGCGCGACCAGCCCCCACCCACCCGCACCCGATCCACGACCCCGCGGCTCTAGATCGCCCGCAGCGACTGAACCCCCGTCACCAACTCCCGCACCACACTCACCCCGTCCAGCGTCAGCACCGACTCCGGATGGAACTGCACCCCCGCGAACCCGGGCCCACGCAGCGCATGCACCTCCCCACCTCCACTACGGCTGACCTCCACCCCGTGCGCCGCCAGCGCCACGGCCGTCTCGTCGTCGCAGTGGGCCACGAAGCTGTTGTAGAACCCGACGGTCTCAGGACGCCCGAACAGATCGATCGCGGTCTGCGCCCCCTGGTACGGCACTTCCTTCCGCACGATCGCCAGCCCCAACTCCGCCGCGATCAGCTCATGTCCGAGACACACCCCGAGCACCCCGTGCCGGTTCTCCCGGAGGGCCGACGCGGTCAGCGCCCGCAGGAACCGCATCCTGGGGTCGTCCACATCCCCCGGATCCCCGGGCCCGGGCCCCAGCACCACCACCCCCTCGTGCGCGAGCACCGCCTCCCGCAGCCCCGGCTCGTCGTACCGCCGCACCGTCACCTCCAGCCCGACCGACCGCAGCAGATGCGCGAGCATCGCGGTGAACGTGTCCTCCGCGTCCACGACGAGCGCGTGCCCCGCGAACTCCTCCGTCCGCTCCCGCATCCGCAGCCAGAACGGCGCCAACGACCCCCGCCGCGCGTCCAGCGCCGCCCGCACCCGGGGATCCTCGGCCAGCCCCGCCCGCACCCGCTCCCGAGCCGGCCGCCCCGGCCGTACCCCCAGCGCCGCCAGCACCCCCGCCGCCTTCGCGTGCGTCTCCGCGACCTCGCCCGCCGGGTCCGACCCCCGCACGAGCGTGGCCCCCACCGGCACCTTCAGCCGCCCGTCCACCGAGATGTCGGCGGTGCGGATCAGGATCGGCGAGTCCAGGGTCTGCGCACCCCCCGTGTCCCGCCCCACCAGTGCCAGCGCCCCGGCGTAGTACCCACGCCCACCCACCTCGTGCCGCTCGATCACCCGGCACGCGTTCTGCACCGGCGACCCGGTGACCGTCGCGGCGAACATCGTCTCCTTCAGCACGTCCCGCACATCCAGCGACGACCGCCCGCGCAGCTCGTACTCGGTGTGCGCGAGGTGTGCCATCTCCTTCAGCCGGGGGCCGATCACGACGCCGCCCATGTCGCCGACCGTGCACATCATCTTGAGCTCCTCGTCGACGACCATCGAGAGCTCCTCGATCTCCTTGCCATCGGCGAGGAAGGCCAGCAGGTCCTCCGGCGTCGGCCCGCCGGCCGGGTAGCGGTACGTCCCGCTGATCGGGTTCATCACCACCGTCCCGCCGGACATCCGGACGTGCACCTCCGGGCTGGCGCCCACGAGGGTCCGCTCACCGGTGTGCACCACGAACGTCCAGTACGCGCCCCGCTCGCCCTCCAGCAGCCGCCGGAACAGCGCGAGCGCGTCCGCGCGGCCGAACCCCGGGACAGAGCCCTCGTACGTCCGCCGGATCACGAAGTTCGCGCCCTCGCCCCGCCCGATCTCCTCGCGCAGCACCCGGCCGACGATCTCCGCGTACTCCTCGTCGTCCACGTCGAAGCCACCGCCCTCGACGCGGACGTCGTGCGCGGGCAGCTCCGCGAGAGCCCGGTCCAGCGGCAGCTCGTAGGACTCCTCCGGTGTCAGTACCGACAGGGGCGTCCCGTCGTCTCGGACGTCGAAGCCGCGTTCACGGATCTGCCGGAAGGGGACGAGTGCCAGCCCCTCGTCGGGGAGGTCGGAGAGCCGCTCGCAGGTGGTCACCGGGCCGATCAGCAGCTCCACCGTGTCGTGGTCGAGGCCGGGGGTGCGGCGGCGCAGCAGGGCGAACGGGCGGTCGTCGTACGGGAGCCGGGTCAGGTCCATGGGTTCCTCTTCCCTGGGGATCACGGATCGCGGTGAGGGTGGTGATCGGGGAGGAACGGCCGGGCCCTGGAAACACCGAAGGCCGCCCCTCCGGGCGGCCTTCGCGAAGTCTTGCGTACGCGCAGTCAGTGGGCCGCCGGATGAGCGGTCCACCACCAGTTCTGGATCGAGTGCGCGAACATGCGCCGCACCCTACCGGACAAGTTCCGAGAACTCACGTGATCGACACCCCGCGGTCTGCCTGTGATCACATCCGCATCCGCACTGAGGCGGCCCCCACGACAGGCGCCGATGGACCCGCTCCGATCGAGCGGGGTTCGTCTCACTTGATGAGCAAGGGGGTGGACGCCCGACACGACCCCGTAATGTGGACGTCGTGACCGTGAACGCTAAGTCCAGCGCGAGCGCTGGCAACACCTGGCGAGACCTGCCCGCGGCGCAGCAGCCCGAGTACCCCGACACCGAGGCTCTGCGCGCAGTCGTTGCGGAGCTCGAGTCGTATCCGCCGCTCGTCTTCGCGGGCGAGTGCGACCAGCTGCGCGCCCGGATGGCGTCCGTCGCCAAGGGAGAGGCGTTCCTCCTCCAGGGCGGCGACTGCGCCGAGGCCTTCGACGCCGTGTCGGCCGACCACATCCGCAACAAGCTGAAGACGCTGCTCCAGATGGGCGCGGTCCTCACGTACGCGGCCTCCGTGCCGGTCGTGAAGGTCGGCCGTATCGCCGGGCAGTACTCCAAGCCCCGCTCCAAGGGCACCGAGACCCGCGACGGCGTGACCCTGCCGACGTACCGCGGCGACTCGGTGAACGGCTTCGACTTCAACGAGGCCGCCCGGATCCCGGACCCCGAGCGCCTGAAGCGGATGTACAACGCCTCCGCCTCCACGCTCAACCTGGTCCGCGCCTTCACCACCGGCGGTTACGCCGACCTGCGCCAGGTGCACGCCTGGAACCAGGACTTCGTGAAGTCGTCCCCGTCCGGCCAGCGCTACGAGCAGCTCGCCCGCGAGATCGACAACGCGCTGAACTTCATGCACGCCTGCGGGGCCGACCCGGAGGAGTTCCGCACCGTCGAGTTCTTCTCCTCGCACGAGGCGCTGCTGCTCGACTACGAGTCGGCGCTGACCCGCGTGGACTCGCGCACGGGCCAGCTGTACGACGTCTCCGCGCACATGGTGTGGATCGGTGAGCGCACCCGGCAGCTGGACCACGCGCACATCGAGTTCGCCTCGCAGATCCGCAACCCGATCGGGATCAAGCTCGGCCCGACGACCACGGCCGAGGAGGCGCTGCAGTACATCGAGCGCCTCGACCCGGACCGTGAGCCCGGCCGCCTCACCTTCATCGTGCGGATGGGCGCGGACAAGGTCCGCGACAAGCTGCCCGAGCTGGTCGAGAAGGTCACCGCCTCCGGTGCGACCGTGGCCTGGGTGACCGACCCGATGCACGGCAACACCTTCGAGGCGGCTTCCGGCCACAAGACCCGCCGCTTCGACGACGTGCTCGACGAGGTCAAGGGCTTCTTCGAGGTCCACAAGGGTCTGGGCACCCACCCGGGCGGCATCCACGTGGAGCTCACCGGCGACGACGTCACCGAGTGCGTGGGCGGCGGCGACGAGATCTTCGTCGACGACCTGCACCAGCGCTACGAGACGGCCTGCGACCCGCGACTCAACCGCAGCCAGTCCCTGGACCTGGCGTTCCTCGTCGCGGAGCTGTACCGCGACTAGTGACGGCTGGGGCAGCGAAGTGGAGTGGGGCGCGGATCACATACGATCCGCGCCCCACTCCACTTTTGCGGTTCTTACGGGCCGGGTAAGGTTAGGTTAGCCTCACCGATCATCGGGATGGCGCTCTTATCGATCCCGGCGGGAGGTGAACCGCGTGTTCGTCTGCAGTTGCTTCGGCGTCACCGAGCAGCAGGTCAAGAAGCACGCGGCGGACGGCGCCTGCACCCCTCGCCAGATCGCCTCGGCCTGCAAGGCGGGCACGGACTGCGGCTCCTGCGTACGCCGGATCCAGGCGATCCTCGGCAGGGGCGCGTGCCCGCGCCGTGACTCGGCCGACCAGGGTGAGTCGGTCTTCAGCGAGCTCGAGGAAGCGGCGTAGCTCAGCTCTCGGGCTGCTCGATCAGCTGCGCGATGTAGAGCGCCTCGCCGAGCTTCTCCAGCAGCTCAAGCTGCGTGTCGAGGTAGTCGATGTGGTGCTCCTCGTCCGCGAGGATCGACTCGAAGATGTTCGCCGAGGTGATGTCGCCCTTGTTGCGCATCACCTCGATACCGCGCTTGAGGCGGTCGATGGCCTCCACCTCGATCTGCCGGTCGGCCTCGAACATCTCCTTGACCGTCTGGCCCACGCGGACGTGGAAGAGGCGCTGGTAGTTCGGCAGGCCCTCAAGGAAGAGGATCCGGTCGGTGAGGACCTCCGCGTGCTTCATCTCGTCGAACGACTCGTGCCGCGTGTACTTCGCGAGCTTCGTCCAGCCGAAGTTCTCCTGCATCTTCGCGTGCAGGAAGTACTGGTTGATCGCGGTCAGCTCGGCGGTCAGCTGCTCGTTGAGGAATTCGATGACCTCGGGGTCGCCCTGCATCGCAGAGGCTCCTTCCAAGCGGGGGACTGGGAGGTTGCGCCGCGATGATTGCACCGCTGTCGAAGATCGTCCAGTAAGTGCAAGCTTAGTAAGTAAGTGCAGCCTTAGTTTGAAATGTCCGAGTCGGGTGGGGGCTGGTCATGTGCACCACTCGGGGTCTGTCAGGATGGAGTCATGGGTCAGCCGGTGGAACGCGAATCAGGAGATCGCGCATCTGAGAACGCGACGTCGTCGCAGCTCCCGCCGGGACAGCGGCTCCAGCGCGGCTGGCCGGTCACACACTACGGGCCGGTCCCCAGGTTTCGCCCCGAGCGCTGGGACTTCCGGGTCTTCGGCGCCACCGCCGACGGCGAGAAGCACTGCTGGACCCACGACGAGTTCACCGCCCTGCCGTACGCCTCGATCGTGGCCGACCTGCACTGCGTGACGAAGTTCAGCATGGTCGGCGCCGAATGGGGCGGCATCCCGGCCCGTACGATCCTCGAGCACGCGCCGCCGGCGCCCCAGGTCACCCATGTGATGGTGTGGGCCGAGTACGGCTTCAGCTCCAACCTCCGCCTCGCCGACTTCGCCGACGACCGCACGATCTTCGCCACCCACAAGGACGGCGAACTCCTCACCGCCGAGCACGGCTTCCCCCTCCGCCTCGTCGTCCCCCACCTGTACGCCTGGAAGGGCCCCAAATGGGTCCGCGGCATCGAGTACATGACCGCCGACCGCCGCGGCTTCTGGGAGGAGCGCGGCTACCACAACATCGGCGACCCGTGGCAGGAACAGCGGTACTCGTACCAGGAAGAGCCGGGGGAGGGGCCCGAGCTCTGACCGGGCCGGTAGGCTCGGTGCCCGGTACGACACCGAACGGGCAGGGAGCCCTGATGGCAGTGTTCAACGTGACCTTCTCGGAGACTGCGGCGCGTGTGCGCGACAGCCTCCCGGACGACCGCCGTGAGCTGCTCCAGCGTGGCCTCGCCATACTGACCACGGACCCCCGTCACAAGATCTCGTCGCCCATCTCCGGTGACGAGAACACCCGCTCCCTCGCGCTGACTCACACCATGGCCATCGAATACGTCGTCAGCGACGGACTGCTGATCGTGCTCGTGGTGCACCTCATCGACACAACCCACGTACTGTTCGAGAACGAGGACTGACAGCGCGCGTCTCAGCCGTCCCGGAGCTTCTTCAGCCGCTCCACGTCCGCCGCATGGCCCTCCTTGCCGCCCGGTGTCTCGATGATCAGCGGGACGCCCGCCGTGGCGGGGTGGGTCATCAGGGCGCGGAACGGGTCCTCGCCGATGTGGCCGGCGCCGATGTTCTCGTGGCGGTCCTTGTGGGCGCCGACCACGTCCTTGGAGTCGTTGGCGTGGATCAGCTTCAGCCGGCCCTCGCCGACGGTGTCCACCAGCAGGTCGAGGGTCTGGTGCATACCGTTCGGACCGGTCAGGTCGTGCCCGGCCGCGAAGATGTGGCAGGTGTCCAGACAGACGCCCAGCTTGGGGTGGGCGTCCAGCGCCTCGAAGTACGGGCCGAAGTCCCAGGTGCGCGAGCACAGCGAGGCCCCCTGGCCAGCCGTCGACTCCAGCAGCAGATACGGGTCGTCGTCATGGGTCAGCTCGTCCAGCAGCGGCAGCAGATACTCCCGCACCTGCTTCAGCGCCACCGACCGGTCCCGTCCGCCGGTCGCGCTCCCCGTGTGCACGACGACCCCGAGCGCGCCGATCTCCCGCCCCCGGCGCAGCGAGTGGCGCATCGACTCCACGGATTTCTCCGCGGTCGCCTCGGTGTGAGAGCCGAAGTTGATCAGGTACGGCGCGTGCACGTACGCGGGGATCGACTCCTCGGCGCAGGCCGCGCGGAACTCCTCGTCCTGTCGGGGATTCCCGACCGGAGTCGCCCAGCCGCGCGGATTGGCCACGAAGACCTGCACCGTCTCGGCCTTCAGGTCACGGGCGTACGTCAGCCCCACGGAGTTCAGACCCCCGGCGACGGGGACATGCCCGCCGACGGGGTTGCGGGACGGGCCGGAGGGGCTGGGGGCGGGGTCGGGAAGGGCGGGGGACTGCTGAGTGCTCACCGCACCAGGGTGTCATGCGGCCCGCGGTGCCCGGCCGCCGGTTCGAGGCGACGGCCGGGCCGACCCCGTCAGCCGATCTCGATCGTGATCGTGGACCCCTTGGGCGCCGTGTCGCCGCCGTCCACCGACTGGCCCTTGACCTCGTCGCCGAAGAATCCGAGAAACCCTCGGTCCTCCTCGACCTCGAAGCCGGCGGCCTTGAGCCTCTGGGTCGCCTCGTCGACGCTGTCGCCCACGACGTCCGGGACCTCGACCATCACGGGGCCCTTGGAGACCGTCAGGGTGACGGTGTCGCCCTCGCCCACCTGCTTGCCCACGCCCGGCGACTGCTCGGCCACGAGCCCCTTGTCGAACTCGGAGTTGACCCGCTTCGAGGCGATCTCCACCTTGAGGCCCGCCTCCTCCAGCTCGGCGGTGGCGTCCTCGACCGAGGCACCGGACACCTCGGGCACCTCCACCGGCGCGCCCCTGCTCACCACGAGCCGGACGGCCGAGCCGGAGGAGACCTCGGTGCCGGAGCCGGGCTCGGTGCTGATCACCTGGCCCTTGATGACCTCGTCGCTGAAGTCCCGCGTCACGAGGCCCGGTTCGAGTCCGTCGTTCTGCAGCCGGGTCTTCGCGACGTCCAGCCGGTAGCCCTTCAGAGCGGGCACCTTCACGGTCTGCGGACCCCTGGAGATCGTCACCGTCACGGTGTCGTTGTCCCGGATCCGCTCCCCGGGCGCCGGATCGGTGCTGATCACCTTGCCGCGCTTGACGGTGTCACTGAACGCCTGCTTGACGTCGACGCCCAGCCCGGCGCCTTCGAGACGCTTCGTGGCGTCCGCCTGGCTCTGCTGCAGCACGGCCGGGACCTGCGTGAACTGGCCCGAGTTGATGTACCAGACGCCCCCGCCCACGCCGAGGACCAGCAGCACGGCGACGACGACCGCCACCAGTCCGCGCCGGGGCGCGGGGGCGTTGCGGGTGCGCCGGGGCGGCGGCGGAGGTGACTCGAACCGGCTCGTCCGGTTCAGCTGGTCGTCAGGGCCGACGGGGGCCGACCGCGACACGGACAGCGAGCGCGGGATCACGCTCGTCCGGTCCTCCGCGGTGGCGTGGCCGCCGGCTATCGCCTGCGGCGGTACCGCGTCCAGCTGCTCGGCGCTCAGCCCGGCCCGCGCCTCCAGCGTCTGCGCGAGCAGCGCGACGGCGTCGTACGGCCGCAGCTCCGGATTACGGGCCGTCGCCGAGGCGACCAGCGCGTCCAGCTCGTACGACAGCCCCGGCACCGCCGCCGACGGCGGCGGCACGTCGTCGTGCAGCGCGTGGTAGAGCACCTGCGCCGGGGAGTCCCCGGAGTGCGGCTTGCCGCCGGTGAGCATCTCGTAGAGCATCACGCCGCACGCGTACACGTCGACGCGGGTGTCGGTCGTGCCGTGCTCCAGCTGCTCCGGGGCGAGGTAGGAGACGGTGCCGAGGACGGAGCCGGTGGTGCTGGTGACGGTGTCCACGCCCCGGACCAGCCCGAAGTCGGCGACCTTGACCCGGCCGTCGTCCCCTATCAGCACGTTCTCCGGCTTCATGTCCCGGTGCACGAACCCGGCGCGGTGCGCGGCGCCGAGGGCGGCGAGCACCGGCTCCAGGATGTCCAGCGCCGCCCGGGGCTGCAGCGCCCCGCGCTCGCGCAGCACGTCACGCAGGGTGCAGCCGGCGACGTACTCCATCGCGAGGTAGACGTACGAGCCGTCGGTGCCCTGGTCGTAGACCCCCACCACGTTCGGGTGCGACAGCCGCGCCACCGACTTGGCCTCGCGGATGAACCGCTCGACGAACGTCCGGTCCGCGGCCAGCGTCGGATGCATCACCTTGAGCGCGAGCACGCGGTCGAGGCGGGTGTCCACGGTCCGGTAGACCGTGGCCATCCCGCCGACCGCGATCCGCGCCTCGACTCGATACCGGCCGTCGAGCACCTGGCCGACAAGCGGGTCCTGAAGGGTCGTGTCCACGCCGCGAGTCTACGAGCCGCCACCGACACCCGAATCACTTCCGTGCCGAACGGGACGGACTGCAGCAGACCTGTGACCAGTCGGGGAAGGCTCTGCGCCCCATAGTTCGGGGGTGCGTGTCGTTCGGCGGGTGCGGGTGGCGGGTGGTTGCTCGCGCAGTTCCCCGCGCCCCTGAACAGCAGGGGCTGCGCCCCTTGCTTTTCGGCGCGAACAGCCCTTGCGCACCCGCCGAACCACACGCGCCCCCGAGCCATGAGGTGCCGTTCAGAACGCCGGACGCTCAGGATCCAGCCACGCCATCCCCTCCCCTGGCGACGACGCCTGCGCGAAGTACCGCCGGGGAATCCGCCCCGCCCGCCACGCCAGCCGTCCCGCCTCCACCGCGTGCCGCATGCCCTCGGCCATCAGGACCGGCTCCTGGGCCCGGGTCACGGCGGAGGCGAGCATGACACCGGCGCACCCGAGCTCCATCGCGAGGGCGACGTCCGACGCCGTACCGGCCCCCGCGTCGAGGATCACCGGCACGCGCGCGTGCTCGACGATCAGCTGGAAGTTGTGCGGGTTGCGGATGCCGAGCCCCGACCCGATGGGCGACCCGAGCGGCATGATCGCGGCGCAGCCCACGTCCTCCAGCCTCCGCGCGAGGACGGGATCGTCGTTCGTGTACGGCAGCACGGTGAAACCGTCGTCGACGAGCGTCTCGGCGGCGTCGAGCAGCTCGATCGGATCGGGCAGCAGCGTGCGCTCGTCGGCGATGACCTCCAGCTTGACCAGCGAGGTGCCGAGCGCCTCGCGCGCGAGGCGGGCCGTCAGCACGGCCTCGCCCGCCGTGAAGCAGCCGGCCGTGTTGGGCAGCACCCGGATGCCCAGGCGGTCCAGCACGGACAGGACCGAGCCGTGCACGGACGCGTTCACCCGGCGCATCGCCACCGTCGTCAGCTCCGTGCCGGAGGCCACCAGTGCGCGCTCCAGGACGTCGAGGCCGGCCGCCCCGCCGGTGCCCATGATCAGGCGGGACGAGTAGGTGGTGCCGCCGAGGACGAAGGGGTCGTCTGCCATGGGATCAGCCTCCTTGGACGGCGGTGAGGACCTCGACGCGGTCCCCCTCGGCGAGGGCGGTGGTCGTCCACCGCGCGCGGGGGACGACGGTTTCGTTGAGCGCGGCGGCGACACCGGAGGCGGACGGCGTGAGCGTCCGTACGACCGTGTCGAGGGCCGTGCCGGGAGCGATCTGCCGCCGCTCCCCGTTGACGAGGATGCTCAGTGTTCCGGTGGCGCTCACGCGGGCTGCTCCATCAGTGCGTGGGCGGCGCCGGCGCGGAACCGCAGCGGAGTGAAGTCACGGGCCTCCTCGGGGAGTTCACCGGTGGTCAGGACATGTGCCATGACATCGCCGGTGACCGGCGTGAGGAGCACCCCGTTGCGGTAGTGGCCCGTCGCCAGGAGCAGGCCGTCGAGTCCGGTGGGGCCGAGGAGCGGGGCGTTGTCGGGGGAGGCGGGGCGCAGGCCCGCGCGGGTCTCGGTGAGCGGGAGTTCGGTGATGCCGGGGACGAGTTCATGGGCGTCGCGGAGCAGCTCGTAGACGCCGCCCGCGGTGACCGTCGTGTCCCAGCCCAGCTCCTCGCTGGTCGCACCGACGACGAGTTCGCCGTTCTCGCGCGGCACCAGGTAGACGTGGCTGCCGCGGACCACCGCCCGTACGGTCCGGCTCAGGAAGGGCGCGTAGGGCTTCGGCACGGTCAGCCGCAGCACCTGCCCCTTCACCGGCCGTACCGGCGGCAGCACCTCGGCCGGGACCCCCGCGAGCCGTGCGCTGAGGCTGCCCGCGGCGAGGACGACCTGCCCGGCGGCGAGCCGGTCGCCGTCGCCGGTCCGGACCCCGGCCGCCCGCTCCCGGACCACCGACAGCTCCTCCGCCCAGGCCCGGTGGAACACCACCCCCGCGCGCTCGCAGGCCGCGACGAGGGCCCTGGAGAGCCGCCTCGGGTCGATCTGATGGTCCCCGTCGACGCGCAGTCCGCCGCGAACGCCCGGTGCCAGCATCGGTTCCAGACGGCGGCAGTCGCGGCCGCTCAGCCACTCCGACTCCAGGCCCGACCGGCGCTGCAGGGCGTGCAGTTCGCGCAGGTGGGCGCGGTCGTCGGCGTCGAGCGCGACGGCGAGCGTGCCGGAGCGGCGGTAGCCGAGGTCGAGACCGGTCGCCTCCGTCAGCTCCGCCGCGAAGTCCGGGTAGCGGCGCGCGGACTCCACGTTGAGCCCCAGCAGCGTCTGCTCTCCGTAGTGCAGTTCGGTGACGGCGGCGAGCATCCCGGCCGCCACCCGCGCGGCCCCGCCGCCCGGTTCGGGATCGACCACGGCCGTGGCGAGCCCGCGCCGCGCGGCCCGCCACGCCGTGACGAGCCCGATGATTCCGCCCCCCACGACGAGGACGTCTGACGTGTGCGTACGCGACATGGGCGTCCAGCCCCTCCCTTCGCCGGCATGACCCGGATCAGGTTCGTACGGTCGGAGGCCGCCAGCCTCCCTCTCAGCCCGGTGCGTCCGGGCTCCCGCGAGTGCTCTACGGTGGCCCACCTTAGCCCTCGCCGTTCGTCCCAGTAAGGGAGCCTCCGCTGATGGCCCGCTCGCTCGACGGTCTCGTCCTCGTCCCCGTCGCGGACCAGTCCCCAGGTCAGGTGGGAACCCGCACCCGGTTCACGTACCACGAGAGGGACGGCGTGATCTGGGCCGAGTACGCGGGCGGCGACGTCGTACGCGGCCATCTCGTGGGCACGCGCGCGGGGGACCGGCTGGACTTCCGGTATGTGCAGCTGAGGACCGACGGGACCACCGCGTCCGGGCACTGCGCGTCCCTGGTGGTCGAGCTGCCCGACGGGCGTGTCCGCCTGGAGGAGACCTGGGAGTGGGAGTCGCGGCCCGGCAGCGGGACGAGCGTGGTGGAGCAGGCCGACGAGGCCGGCGCGGGTGTGCAGGAGTTCACGTGGCACGACCACTGACTGACCATTCGTCAGTTGTCTATGGTGATCAGGTGAGCGAGCAGACGCAGGCACCGGGACGGACCGCGCGACGGGTCGTCGTCGTGGGCGCGGGCATGGCCGGGGTGCAGACCGCGGTCGCCCTGCGCGAACAGGGCTTCACCGGCGACGTGACGCTGATCGGCGCCGAGCCGCACCAGCCGTACGACCGGCCGCCGCTGTCCAAGGCCGTCCTGCTCGGCAAGGCCGAGGGCTCTGCCTTCGACGTCGACTTCGAGGCGCTCGGCATCGAACTCCAGCTGGGCCGCGAGGTGTCGGGCCTGCGCCCCGCCGACCACGAACTCGACACGCCCACCGGCCCCGTCCCGTACGACCTCCTCGTCCTGGCGACCGGCGCGGAACCGATCCGGCTGCCGGGCGCTGAGGGCGTGCCCGGGGTACATCTGCTGCGCACCCTGGACGACGCCGAGCGGCTGCGGCCCGTGCTGGCCCGGCAGCACGACATCGTGGTCGTGGGCGCGGGCTGGATCGGCGCCGAGTTCGCCACGGCCGCCCGGGAGGCGGGCTGCGCGGTGACGGTCGTCGAGGCGGCCGACCGGCCCCTCGTGGGGGCGCTCCCGGCGGAGGTGGCCGCGCCGATGGCCGCCTGGTACGCCGACAGCGGTGCCACCCTGCGCACCCACGCGCGCGTGGAGCGCGTCGAGCCCGGGACGGTGGTCCTGGACGACGGCACGCGGATCTCGGCCGGGGCCGTCGTGGTCGGCATCGGCGCGCGCCCGGCGACTGCGTGGCTGACGGACTCGGGCGTCGAGCTGGGCGCCCACGGCGAAGTCGTGGCCGACGACCACCTGCGCACCTCCGCGCCGGACGTCTACGCGGTCGGCGACTGCGCCTCCTTCCCCTCGGGAAGGTACGGCCGGCGCCTCCTGGTCCACCACTGGGACAACGCCCTCCAGGGCCCCCGCACGGTCGCCGCGAACATCCTCGGCGAGACCCCCGAGCCCTACGATCCCGTCCCCTACTTCTGGTCCGAGCAGTTCGGCCGTTTCGTCCAGTACGCCGGCGACCACGCCTCGGCCGACACCACCGTCTGGCGCGGCGACCCGACCGGCGCCGCCTGGTCCGTCTGCTGGCTCCGCGACAGCCGCCTAGTCGCCCTCCTGGCCGTCGGGCGCCCCCGCGACCTGGCCCAGGGCCGCCGCCTGATCGAGGCCGGCACCCCGATGAACGCGGCCTGGCTGGAAGACCCCTCGCGACCACTGAAGGCGGCGACGGCCTAGCCCGACGCGGCCCGGCCTGCGCTCCTGCTCGTCGCTCGGCCTTTCCCCGCTCGTCGCTCGGCCTTCTCCGAGCGGCCGTGACACTCTGTCGGCCCCCGTCGGAGGTGGCTCGGCTACCCAGTGTCAGTCGCAGATGGCAGTCTTGGTGACGTGACCGAGATTGACGCAAAGATCGATGCTCTCGTCCCCGCGTGGCTGACCCTTCCCGACATCGCAGAGATGCTCGACGTCGAGGTGACGCGCGTACGGCAGCTGGTGAAGGAAGGCCAGCTCATCGCCGTACGCCGTGGTGAGAACCGCGCGCTGCACGTCCCCGCCGCCTTCATCGACGGGGACAAGGTGGTCAAGGGCCTGTCCGGCACCCTGACCCTGCTGAGGGACGACGGCTTCACCGACGAAGAGATGCTGGAGTGGCTCTTCACTCCGGACCCCAGCCTGCCCGGCACCCCGGCCCAGGCCCTGAGCGAGAATCGCGGCACGGAGGTGAAGCGCCGTGCCCAGGCGCTCGCCGTCTGATCCGAGACAGCCGAACACCTGAGCACCATTTGAGCACCACCTGAAGCACCCGAAGCACCTGGAACAGTCGCCCGTGCGGTGTACGGACTGCCCCCCGATCGGGCAGCGGTCCGTGCACCGCACCGCACCGACACGTCACCGACACACAGCGAAACGCACCGAAACGCACCGACAACGGGGGACCCACGCATGTCCGACGCCGCCTCCCGGCTCGCCGACGCCCGGCTCTACCTCTGCACGGACGCCCGCACCCGCCAGGGCGACCTCCCGGAGTTCCTGGACGCGGTCCTGAGCGGTGGCGTGGACATCGTGCAGCTGCGCGACAAGGGCATGGAGGCCGCCGAGGAGCTGGAACACCTCGAGGTCTTCGCGGACGCCTGCCGCCGACACGGGAAGCTGCTCGCCGTCAACGACCGCGCGGACGTCGCCCACGCCATCGGCTCGGACGTCCTGCACCTCGGCCAGGGGGATCTCCCGGTCCCCGCCGCCCGCGCGATCCTCGGCGACGGCGTCCTCATGGGCCGCTCCACCCACGCCGAGCAGGAGGCCGCGGCAGCCGCCGTCCAGGAGGGCGTCGACTACTTCTGCACGGGCCCCTGCTGGCCCACCCCCACCAAGCCCGGCCGCCACGCCCCCGGCCTGGACCTCGTGCGGTACACCGCCGCCCTCGGCACCGACCGCCCCTGGTTCGCCATCGGCGGCATCGACCTCGGCAACCTCGACGAGGTCGTCGAGGCGGGCGCCCGCCGGGCCGTCGTCGTCCGGGCGATCACGGAGGCCGACGACCCCGGCGCCGCGGCGGCGGAGTTCACCAAGCGCCTGCGCGCCCTCTAGCGGGTTCACGGCTGTCCAAGGCGTGGACAACAGGACGACAAAAGGGATAAACGCCCTGCTCTGGTTGGGGGACGGCCCCGACCTGACTAACCTGCCGGTATGGCCCTAGGAACCGCTTCCACCAGGACTGATCGCGCACGGACCGTGCGCGACATGCTCGCCACGGGCAAGACCACGTACTCCTTCGAGTTCTGGGCGCCCAAGACGGAGAAGGGCGAGCGGAACCTGTGGAACGCCCTCCGCAGGATCGAGGCGGTCGCCCCCAGCTTCGTCTCCGTGACGTACGGCGCCGGCGGCTCCACCCGGGCCGGCACGGTCAAGGCGACCGAGCAGATCGCCGCCGACACCACCCTCACGCCGGTCGCCCACCTCACCGCGGTCAGCCACTCCGTCGCCGAGCTGCGCAACATCATCGGCCAGTACGCGGACGCCGGGATCCGTAACATGCTCGCGGTCCGCGGCGACCCGCCCGGCGACCCCATGGCCGAGTGGGTACCGCATCCGCAGGGCCTGACGTACGCCGCCGAACTCGTCCGGCTCATCAAGGAGTCGGGGGACTTCTGCGTAGGTGTCGCGGCCTTCCCGGAGATGCACCCGCGCTCCCCGGACTGGGACAGCGACGTCGCGCACTTCGTCGACAAGTGCCGGGCCGGCGCCGACTACGCGATCACGCAGATGTTCTTCCACCCGGACTCGTACCTGCGTCTGAGGGACGCCGTCGCGAAGGCCGGTTGTGAAACCCCTGTCATTCCCGAGGTCATGCCCGTCACCAGCGTGAAGATGCTGGAGCGGTTGCCCCAACTCAGCAACGCCGCCATCCCGAACGCCCTGAAAGAGCGGATCGTCACAGCCAAAGCGGATCCGGTCGCTGTACGCTCCATTGGTATCGAGTTCGCCACGGAGTTCTGCGCCAGGCTGCTGGACGAAGGAGTCCCCGGACTTCACTTCATCACCCTGAACAACTCCACCGCGACTCTGGAAATCTACGAGAACCTGGGCCCGCACCTTTCACCTCGGGCCTAGACCGGTCGCACTCGCGTACGACACACTGCGTAGCGGCCACCGGGAGAGGGGCGTACATGGGCTGGACGGTCCTCTACATCGCGTTCGGCGTCGTCGCGTTGTGGCTGCTGGGTGAGGTGCTGCTGCAGTACAAGGCCCGGCTGCGCTGGCGGCTGCTCGCCTTCGCCGGCTTCCTCGGTGTCGTCCTCGGTGTGCTGATCCCCAACGTGATCGTCATCGCGCTGGGCGCGATCGGGTTCGCGGTCGGGCAGACCTATGTGACGCTGTCGTTCCGCCGCGGCTTCGAGGCCGGCTGGGCCGTCCGTCCGCGTCCCGGCGAGGGCGAGGACGACGGCAAGAGCGCCAAGATCGGCAAGGCCGGCAAGAAGCGGCGGCGCGGCGAGCCGGAGCGCCAGGACCCGACCCTGGAGGTCACCGACCTGGAGGCCACGGCTGCGGGAACGTACCACCAGGGCGAGGACCCGCTCGACGACGACCGCGACGACGACGTGTTCGTCCGCCCCCGGTCCACGCCCGCCGCGGCCGGGGCGACCACCGTGTACTCCCCGGAGCCCATGCCCGACGACACCAGCTCGTACGGCGTCTACGGCGACGACAACGCCTACGCGGGCGCCCCCGAGCAGCCCTACGCGACCGCCGGCCAGTCCGCGCAGGACGAGGCCTTCGCCTACTACGGCTACGACCAGCAGGGCTACGGCTACGACCAGGCCCAGCAGCAGTACGCCGCCTACTCCGACCCGTACATCGGCACGCAGACGTACGACGCCACCGCCTCGTACGACCAGTCCTACGGCCAGCAGGGATACGGTCAACAGGGCTACGGCCAGGACCAGTACGGCAACGGCGGCTACGGCGGCGAGACCCCGCCCGGCGGTGTCTGGGTCCCGCAGCAGCGCAACACCGACGACGCGTTCGACCCGTTCGGCACGAACCACCCGCCAGAGCAGTCGTACCCGCACCAGGAGACCGGCAACAGCGGGAACAACGGCTACGACGAGCAGCAGTACCGTTTCTGAAGGACCACCAGGCCCTTTGGGCAGCCCACCGTGGTGAGCCTCACTGCGAGCCGCGGAAGTCCGGTCCCTCCACGATCAGTCCGGCCACCAGCGCGCCCGACATCCCGGCGTGCGGGAGGCCGCCGCCGGGGTGGGACCAGCCGCCGACCAGATACAGCCCCGGGAGCCGGGTCGCGTTGGACGGGTGCAGGAAGCGGCCGTCGGCCGCGGCGAGCGCCGGTGCGGGTACGGCTCCGCGCTCGGCACCCGTCTCCCGGGCCGTGTCGACCGGGGTGCGCACCTCGCGCCAGAGCAGCCGCTCCCGCAGACCGGGCACGGCGGCCTCGGCGGCGGTGACGAGCGACTCCGCGCACCGCTCGGCCACATCGCCCGCCACCCAGTCGATCTCGGTCGGCACCGCGGCCGAGACGACCACGGACTCGTGCTCCTCGTCCGGGCGCAGCGCCGGGTCGTCGGGCCGCAGCACGGTCACCGTGAGCGGCACCGGGTCGTCGGTGTCGCGCAGGTGGCTCAGGAAGTCCAGCTCGGCACTCCGGTCGGGCGCGTGCACGACGGTGCGGTGCGCCGCGCCGGCCTCGCGGGCGCCGCGCAGGGCCAGCAGCACGGTCAGCCGGCCGGACCGCGGCGACTCCAGGTCCGGCCGTACGTCGCCGTCACCCTGTACACCGTGCTCCGTCAGGCCGTTGAGCCGTACCGGATCGATGCCGGCGACCACGTGGTCCGCTTCCGTCACCGCCCGGTCCCCGGTGTCCACCTCGGCCAGGACCTCCACACCGGCCGCCCGGCCGTCCCTGACGACGATCCCCGTGACCTCGGCGCCGAAGACGAACTCGACCTTCCGGGCCAGGCACCGCTCGTACAGCGCCCGCGCCAACTCCCGTATGCCGCCCCGGACGTACCACGTCCCGAAGGCGTGCTCCATGTACGGCAGGACCGCCGCGCTCGCCGGGATGCTCCTCGGGTCCAGGCCGTAGGTGAGGGCGTGGCTCTCCAGCAGGGCCGTCAGCCGGGGGTCGCGCAGCTCCCAGGCGCCGACCTCGGCGAGGGTGCGGGCGCGGCGGGTGCGCAGGAGGCGCTTGTGGGGCACGGCGGGGTACGGCTCGCGCTCGGCGAGGACCTTCCAGTCGGGCCACAGCGGCTCCTCCAGGAGGGGGCGCCGGGTGCGGTCCCAGGCCTCGCGGGCGCGTACCAGGAAGTCGCCCCAGCGGTCGCCGGCGCCCGAGCCGAGGGCGGTGTTCAGAGCCGTGACCACGCCCGCGCGGGAGGCGTTCGGCAGCGACAGGTCCGTGCCGTCCGCGAAGACGTGCCGGGCCGCCGGGTCGACCTGGACCAGGTCGACGCACTTCTCCAGCGGCTCCTTGCCGGTCTTGAGGAAGAGGTCGCGATAGACGGCGGGCAGGGGGAGCAGTCCCGGGCCGGTGTCGAACGCGAAGCCGTCGCGCTCGTAGTGACCCACGGCTCCGCCGTAGGTCGCCGTGCTCTCGTACACCACCACTCGGTGGCCCGCGACGGCCAGCCGGGCGGCGGTTGCCATGGCGCCCAGCCCGGCGCCGATCACCGCGATTCTTGCCATGCCAGGGACTTTATCGGCCGCCGCCGACATCTCGGTTCGTGGGAGAGCCCGGGGCGCGGTTGCCTGGCGACCGCGGGGCGGTCGTGGCTGGTCGCGCGGTTCCCCGCGCCCCCATTTCGGCGGCTGCGCCGCCGTCCAGGGGAGTACGAGGGCGGGCGCGATCGTCACCAGTCGGCAACAGCGTGCCCTGGGGCTGAGTGCGCAGGGCTGAGTACCCGTACTCAGGCGGTGAGATGAGTACGCGCGCGGATGGCCTCCGACCTGCGCGAACGAGAAGGTGGAGGCACGGGAAGGGGCGCGGCTCCGGTACCGCCGACACGGGGCGGCGGAACGGTTCGCGCTCCCACCGCTCCTTCCGTCGACGGGAGTCGGCGGGAGCGAGGCACGGGGGAGACGGGGGAACGGGGAAGCGCCGGTTCGAGGTGGCCCGCGGGGGGGACGCGGCCAGTTCGGACCGGCGCTCTCGTGCGCGCCCGGCCCAGCTAGCGGTTCCCGCTCACCCGGCCCTGGAGCAGCCGGGACAGCGCCGCGTGGACGTCGTCCAGGGAGCGTTCCGGCTGGAAGGCCTTCCAGTCCAGGGCCGCCACCAGGACCATGCCGACCAGGGCCGACGCCGTCAGCCCGACATCGATCTCGTCGCTCAGCTCGCCCCCCTCGACGCCCTCGCGGAGCACGTCCTCGACGACCGCGACCGCCTCCTGCCGGACGACCATCAGCGTGGACTGCCAGGCCCGGTTGGTGCGCCACAGTTCGGCCACGTAGAGCTGGGTGAAGGACGGGTAGCGGTCGATGAAGACGAGCCCGGCCCGGATCATCGCGTCGAGGGAGTCGACCCTGCCGCCGCCCTCCTTCGCGGTCCGCTCGGCCGCCTCCCGGAGGGAGGCCGTGAGGAGTCCCACGCCGTGCCGCAGCAGCTCCTCGAAGAGGACCGACTTGCTCGCGAAGTTGTAGTAGACCGTGCCCTTGGCGACACCGGCGCGCTCGGCGATCTCGTCCACCGTGGTGGCGGAGAACCCCTGCTCCGCGATGAGGGTGACGGCCGCTTCGTAGAGTTTCTGCCGGGTCGCCTCGCGGCGGCCCCCGCCTGCGCCGCCGGGGGCGTTGCTGCTTTCCATGGCCCTGATTGTCACAGGAACCGCGCGGTGCGCGGACCCTGTTGCCCGCTCGCTCACAGACTCAGCTCCGGGTGCAGCCGGTCCAGGGTCCACACCTGCTTGCGGCGGGCGGAGACGGCGGTCAGTGCGAGGGCGCCGACGGTGAAGGCCACCAGCACCGCGCACGCCTGCCAGACCGGGCCCAGACCGCCGCCCGTGATCAGCCTCCTGAGGGCGTCGACGACATGGCTCATCGGCAGGAAGGGGTGGACCGCGTTGAAGAAGTCCGGGCTGGTCTGCACGGGATACGTGCCGCCCGCGGACGTCAACTGGAGCATCAGGAAGGCGAGGACGAGGATCCGGCCGGCCGCCCCGAAGCGCGCGTTGAGCCACTGCACGATCGCCGCGAAGCACGCCGTGACCAGGAACAGGAAGCCCACCGTCCCGGCCGCCCGCGCCATCTCCAGCCCGACCGCCCAGTGCAGCACCGCCATCAACGCGACCGTCTGCAGCACGCCCAGGGCGGCCACCGGGAGCCAGCCCGCCAGCGCGATCCGCCAGGCCGAGGCACCGGCCGCGAGGGCCCGCCGGTTGAGCGGCTGGATCAGCATGTACGCCACCATCGCGCCCACCCACAGGGACAGCGGGATGAAGTACGGGGCGAACCCGGTGCCGTAGTTGGGCGCCTTGTGCGGGTCGCTGGTGGCCAACCGCACCGGGTCGGCCATCACTTCGGTGCGCCGGTCGCGGTCCTGCCGGTCGTAGTCCGGGATCTGCTCGGCCCCGTCGTGCAGACCGCCCGCGAGCTTCCCGGAGCCGTCGGCCAGCTTGTACATGCCGCCCTTGAGGTCGACCGCGCCCGTCTTCAGGTCGCCGACGCCCGTGTCGAGGTCCTCCGCGCCGGTCTTGGCCGTGCCGAGCCCGGTGTGGAGCGTCTTGGCACCCTTGGCGACCTTCGCGGCGCCCTTGTCGAGTGCGTTCACCTTGGCGACGGCGTCGTCGAGGTCCTCGGAGAGGGTGGGCGCCGCCTTCGCGAGGGCGCGGGCCTGCTTCTCCAGGGTCTCCAGGTCCTTGTCGAACGCCTTCATGTCACCGCCGTAGTTCTTCACCACGGTGTTGACGTCCGCGGCGAGCACCGCCGCCTCCGCCGCCGCGTCCTTCGCCTTCTTCAGGTCCGCGCAGGCCGCGTCGGGCAGTACGGCCTTCTCGCACCGGCGCTCGTAGACGTCGTCCAGGGTGTCGGAGGCGGCCCGGGTGCCGGTCTCGGCGGCCGGCGCCGTCTTGACGAAGGCGTCGAGGTGCCCGCGGATCGTGGCCGCCGAGTCGGCGACCAGGGTGGCGGTGTCGGCGATTGTGTCGCCGTTCTCGTCGAGGAAGGGCCGCACCCGGTCCGCCGCGCCGCCGACCTTGTCGGCGAGCTTCCCGGTGCCGTCCGCGACCTGCTGGGCACCGTCCTCCAGATCGCCCGCGCCCTCGTCCAGCTCCCGCAGACCGCCGGACAGCTTCCCGCTGCCGTCCTTGGCCTCCTTCAGCCCGTCCGCGAGGTCCTTGGAGCCCTGCTCCGCCTTGTCGATACCGCCCTTGAGGTCGTCGGCGCCGTCCGCCGCCTTCCGGGTCTCGTCATGGATGTCGGAGAACGAGATGAAGATCCGGTCCAGGAACGACCGCGACGCCTTCGTCGACGCCGCCGTCCGCACCTCCGAGAACACCGTCCGAGAGATCTGCCCGACGATGTAGTTGTTCGCGTCGTTCGTCCGCACCTGGAGGGCGCCCGTCTCCGGCACGTCCCCGGAGCTGGACGCGACCCGCTCGCTGAAGTCCTCCGGCATGGTCAACGACAGGTAGTACGTGCCGTCCTCGACGCCCTTCCGGGCCTCGGCGGCGCTCACCCGGTGCCACTCGAAGGTGTCGCTGTCCCGCAGCCCCTTGGCGATGTCGTCGCCGGCGGTCAGCTTCTGCTTGCCGACCGACGCCCCCCGGTCGTCGTTCACCAACGCCACGGGGATGCGGTCCAGACGGCCGTACGGGTCCCAGAAGGACCACAGGTACAGGGCGCCGTACAGCAGCGGCAGCAGCAGGAGCGAGACCAGCGCGGCCCGCGGCAGCTTGCCCCGGCCGAACCGCCTGAGCTCAAGCGCGGCGAGTTTCGGCGAGCGCATCGGCCGTCTCCTTGTCGTCGTCGGGGTTCTCGTCGTTTCGGTTCTCGTGGGTGGGGTTCGCGTGGGCGGGGTTCTCGTCGTCGGGGTTCTCGTCGTCGGGGTTCTCGTCGGTCTCGGGTTTCTCCGGTTTCCCGGGTGCCGTCGAGACGACGACCGCCCCCTCCGGGGCCTCGCTGCACACCGCCACCACCGTGGTCCCGGACTCGGTGAGGGACCTCAACAGGGCCCACACCTCGACCCGTTCGGCGTCGGAGAGCTTCAGGTCGGTGTCGTCGATCCCGAGCAGCCGGGGCCGGCCGATGAGGGCGAGGGCGACGGACAGCCGCAGGGCCTCCAGCCGGTCCAGGTCGCGCACGGCGGTCCGCGTGCCCTTGGGCAGCGCGTCGCGGTCGAGCCCGGCGGCGGTCAGGGCGGCCTCGACGCGGAGCTTCGCCTCGGTGGCGCGCTCGGCCCGGGGCCGCAGCAGCCCGCGCAGGGAGCCGTCGAACCGCCGCTGCAGCAGCGCCCGTTCACGCAGGTGCTCGCCGACGGTCAGTGCCGGGTCGAGGTCGGTCACACCGGGGACGTGGGCGAGGGCGCTGATCCTGCGGACGGCGGCCATCCGCTTCGGCAGCCGGAGGGAGCCGACCGTGGCGTGGCCCTCGCTCGGCTTCATGCGCCCGGTGAGCGCGAGCAGCAGACAGGTCCGGCCCGACCCGGACGGCCCCTCGACGGCGACCAGCGAACCTGCCTCCGCACGGAACGCGACACTCCTGAACGCCCAGCCGCGCGGCCCCTTGAGCCCGAAGCCCTCGGCATCGACAGCGACTCCACCGACCGTCTCCGGCCCGGTGTCGTCCGCCACCCGTGGTTCGTCCATTACCCCCGGACCCCCTGCAAGTTTTTGAACTGACTGGTCAGTGCAAAAACTACTCCGAACCTCTGATCGAAGCAAAAGTGCAGGTCAGAACGGATTGTCAGTGGCATACCGCACGATGAACACATACGGCACCTCGTGTCAGGGCGTGCCGTCACGAAGACGACAGGAGGTTCGTCATGGCCAGTCACCACGCAGCAGCCGCCCATCGGCGCCGCGCCCCCGGCCCTGCCCCCTCACTGACCGGCCCGGCGAGCGACGTGCACCCCGTGCTGCGCCGGGCGACGGCCCCGCCCGCCGCCCTCGACCTGCTCGCCAAGGCCCGCTCCGGCCTCGACGAGGCGTCCGGACTCCCGACGCCCAACGAGCGATACGCCACCGCCCACCTCGCCGCCCTGCGCACGGCCGCCGCGGTGCTCGCCGCCCGGGGCCGCCCGGAGCCCACCCCGAAGCGCCGGGCCAAGATCCGGAGCGCCTGGGAAGTGCTCCCCGAGATAGCGCCCGAACTCGCCGAATGGAGCGCGCTGTTCGCCTCCGGGGCCGCCCGCCGGGCACGCGCCGAGGCGGGCATACAGGGCGCGGCGAGCGCACGTGACGCCGACGACCTCATACGTGACGTCGCGATGTTCCTGCGCCTCGTCGAGCGGATGCTGGTGCTCCAGCCGGTGCTGCCGCACCCCCGGCAGGACGGCGCCCCGGGCGTCCCGGACGCGGGCTGACCGGCCGCCCCGGCGCCGCCCATTAGGGTTGGGGCATCCGCAATACTCCGCCGCGGCCACGGCCCCGGCGGAGACGCAAGCCCATCGCTCCGCCGCACGCCAGGCGGTGCCCCGCCGAGGAGTCAACTGCCGTGTCGGACCCGATGCGCCCACCCGTCTCCCACCACCACCCTGAGCCGACGTCGCTGCGCTCCGATCCCTTCCGGCCCCGCGCCTCCCTCCGTACCGCCGTGGTCTGGGAGGTCCTCCAGGACGCCCTCGACCGCCGGGTGAAGGCCGCCGGACGAGAGTCGCTCGACGTGCTGGACACCGGTGGCGGCAGCGGCAAGTTCGCGGTGCCCGTGGCCCGCCTCGGCCACCGCGTCACCGTCGTCGACCCCAGCCCCAACGCGCTGTTCGCGTTGGAGCGCCGGGCCGCCGAGGCCGGTGTCGCCGAGCGCGTCCAGGGCGTCCAGGGCGACGCGCACGGCCTCTTCGACGTCGTCGACCGCGGCGGATACGACGCGGTGCTGTGCCACGGCGTCCTGGAGTACGTGGACGACCCGGCCGAGGGCATCGGCAACGCGGTCGCCGCGCTGCGCGCCGAGGGGGTGCTCAGCCTGCTCGCCGCCGGTCTGGGCGGCGCGGTGCTCGCGCGGGCCCTCGCCGGCCACTTCAAGGAGGCCAGGCAGGCGCTCGACGACCCGAACGGACGCTGGGGCGAGGGTGATCCGGTGCCCCACCGCTTCACCGCCGAGCAGCTCACCTCGCTTGTCGAGGGCGCGGGCCTCCGGGTCGCCGCCGTGCACGGAGTCCGGGTCTTCGCCGACCTGGTTCCCGGCGTCCTCGTGGACACCGAACCCGGCGCGCTGGACGCCCTGCTCAAGCTGGAGGCGGCGGCCGCCGAACTGCCCGCCTTCCACTCCGTGGCGACGCAACTCCATGTGCTGGGCGAGACGCGAGGGGCCGCCGAGTCCTGACCCGTCTCCCGAGGCGAATGAGGGTGACCCGCTGATCAGGGGCTGGGCGGCGGATGGAGTACGCCACAGGCCACCCCATCGGGCGCTCGGAGCCGTATGATCGAGGGAGACCGTTCCGGCATGACGGGCCGTTCGCTGGGGAATTCACACCTCAGCGAGTCGGGGTGCCATGGCGGGTTCCGGTTGGCGAATTGGCGTAGAGGGGCGGGTTTCAAGGGGGCGATTCCCTGCCTATCCTGAAGAGGACCCCCCGGGTCGCTCCGGCGACCGCACGATGAGGAGGACTCCGTGCCGCTCTCAGAGCACGAGCAGCGCATGCTCGAGCAGATGGAGCGAGCGCTGTACGCCGAAGATCCCAAGTTCGCGTCAGCGCTTGAGGGAAGCGGGCTGCGTACGTACACCCGGCGGCGGGTCTACCAGGCGGTCGCGGGCTTTCTGGTGGGTATCGCGCTCCTCATGGCCGGAATGGTCGCACAGCAGATCTGGGTCAGCGTGGTGGGGTTCCTCGTCATGCTGGGCTGTGCGGTGCTCGCCGTCACCGGTTGGCGCAAGGCCCCCAAGCCGGGTGAGCAGCCCACCGGTGCCGCAGCAGGCTCCGCCGGTGCGGGTCGTCAGACACGACAGCGCCGCTCCATGATGGACCGAATCGAACAGCGCTGGCAGCGCCGTCGTGACGAGCAGGGCGGCCACTGAGCCCGCCGGATCGCCGATTCGCCAGCCACAGCTGAAGACGGACGAAGGGTGACCACCCTCAGGGCGGTCACCCTTCACGCACGCCCGGAAATCGAACGGCCGCGTATCGTCCCCTACCGGTAAAGCCGGCTCCAGACATCCGCCCCCGCCGGGCGAACCTGGTGGCTGCATATGTCTGCCCTCACCGAGGGAACCTGGTGGCTGCATACCTTTGCCCCCACCGGGCGAACCCGGTGGGGGCAGACCTATGCGTCGCCTCAGCCGTTCTGGCTCGTCGAGGGGCGTCGCCAGGGCAGGCGCGGTGTCGGCATGCGGGCCAGCAGATCGTCCCTGGCCGCCGCCCAGCGGGCGGAGAGGGCCCAGGCCACACGGACGGTCGAACGGGGCAGCAGCAGTGCCCGCAGCTTCGTCCGGCGGTCGGCGTGCGCCCGCAGGCCCACCTCGATCTGGTGCGTGTCCCGGGCGAGACCCGACGGGACCTGCGGCCGCGGAGCGAAGAGAACCTGCTCCACCGCCGCCGCCACCCGGTGCACCGCGTCTGCGGCCGACGGCTCCAGCTGCCCCAGTCGCACGATCCGCGCGGCGGCCATGCGGGGCGTCTGCGACTCGTCCGGCGCGATCCCGTAGTCCCACGCCGTGTCGGTCACCTCCTGCCACGCGGCCAGCGCATGGGCCGCCGCGGCCTCCGAGCGGCTGTACGCGGGAGCCTGGCCCGGTGGCGCCTGGGGTCCCCCCACCACGCCACCTTCGTCGGTCACCTCCCGCGCGGCGGGCGAGCCGAGGGCCGCCTTGGGCAGCGCACCCTCGTGCGCGCCGAGCCGTACGGACCGGACCCTGAGCCGCCACAGCATCGGCAGCAACGGGATCGCCAGCACCAATAGCGCTCCTGGAACGGTCAGCAAGGTCCAGGGCGAGAAGAACAGCAGACTCCAGAGCGAGCCCTCGTCGTCGTCGGAGCCCGCCACCGCCGCCGCGGACGCGCTCCCGCAGGCCCCCAGCTTGGCCTCCTGCGGCGTGCAGCTCTCGCTCGCCGACGGCTCGGCAGACGGCTCCGCGGACGCCGACTGCGAGGGCCGGGGCACCTCGGGCAGACCGCCGGTCCCGGTGTCCTCCGGCACCGTGTACGGAGGGGTCGTGCCCCGGTTCGGGGTGGGCTCGAAGCGGGTCCAGCCCACCCCCTCGAAGTACAGCTCCGGCCAGGCGTGCGCGTCGCGCAGGCCCACCGACATCGTGCCGTTCGTCTGCGGCGTACCGGGCGTGAAGCCCACCGCGACCCGGGCCGGTATGCCCAGCGTGCGGGCCATGGACGCCATCGCGAAGGAGAAGTGGACGCAGAAGCCCTCCTTCTCCTCCAGGAACCGGGCTATCGCCCGCGCGCCCGTGCCGGACCGCACCTCGGTGTCGTAGGTGAACTCGCCGCTGAACGCGAACCAGTCCTGCAGCTTCACGGCCCGCTCGTAGTCGTTCGTAGCGCCCTTGGTGACCTCCAGCGCCGTCCGCGACACCACCGACGGCAGCGAGGCGGGCACCTTGGTGTACTCCCGCCGCAGGGACGGCGGCGGCTCCGGCGCCGAGGAGAGCTGCTCCGCCGTGGGCTGCACGATCAGGCTCTCGACCGTGTACTGGGCACCCTTGGTGTCCTGCTCGTGATCACCGACGAGGGTGCGCCCCACGGGCTCGTACCGCCAGTCGCCGTCGATGTCCACACCGGTCACCGGATACGGCATCGGCAGCCAGTCCTGCTCGTAGTCCTCCGCCGCGGCGATGCGGGTCGTGATCGTCGACCGCTTGACGTCGGTGCTGAGGCCGGTCGGCGTGCCGAAGTCGTCCGGCACCTCCGTGATGGAGCGCTCGGTCGGCTTCCAGGAGGTGCCGTCGAAGTCGTCCAGGGAGACGATCCGCAGATACATCTCCTGCACGTTGTCCGTGTTGGTGCGGTAGGACAGGACCTGGCGGTCCTCGTCCACGTTCAGGCTGTCGCGCAGCGACACCAGGGGGTTCACCGCGGAGATCGTGCCGCCGCCACCGGAGCCTGCGCCGATGCCGGCGCCCGCACCGTCCAGCAGCCCGCCGTCGAGGGAGGGCAGCCCGAGCGGCACCACCAGGGCGATGCCCAGCGCGACGGCGCCGATGCGTCGCCCGGTGCGCACCGGGGCGACGGCCGCGTCCCCCGACTCCGGGCGCGGGCCGTTGGGGGCGCCGCCGAAGACACGGCCCCACTGCGAGAGCCGGTCACGGCTCTCGGTCAGGAGCAGCAGCAGATAGCCGGCGGACGCCAGCACGAACCACAGCCACGCGGCGCCGTCGGAGAGGCCCGCGGCGACCGAGTACAGCGCGAGCAGCGGCAGACCGGCCGGGGCCGCGCTGCGGAACGTCACCGCGAGCGCGTCGACCAGGAGGCCGACCACCAGCACCCCGCCGATGATCATCAGCCGGATGCCCTCGCTCAGCGGCGCCGGGATGGCGTACCGCCCGACGTCCTCGGCACCGGTCTGCAGCAACGTCCCGAAGTGCTGGAACGCCTCCGGGCCGGGGACGATCCCGGCCACCGCCTGCTCCCGGGCGAAGACCAGCGTCAGCATCATCAGCGCGACCAGCGCCTGCGCGGCCACGGTCAGCGGCCGGGCCAGCGGCACCCGCCGGGTGAGCGCTCCCACACCGGCCTGCACGCCCAGCATGAGGGCCGCCTGGAAGATCCAGGTCGCCGGGTCGACCAGCGGCAGCAGCGCGCACGCCGCCATGATCGTGGCGGCCCAGGCGCACAGCGCCATCCTCGCCCGACCGCTCATGACCACCCCTCCCCGGCGCTCCCGGACATCACGCCCGTGCGCTGCTGGTCCGCCTGGCGCCACAGGTCCGTCAGCGAGGCGCCACGCGGCACCGTCAGCGCCGTCCAGCCCGCGTCGTGCAGCAGACGCAGCGACTCCTCGCCGGCGCCGCCGGCACCGGGCACCTCGCCCGGTTCGGTCGTCCATGCCTCGCTGTCCAGCAGGAAGGCGACCGCCCCGCCGCTGCGCTGACGCATCTTGCCGATCACCGTCGCCTGCTCCTCGTCGAGGTCGCCGAGGAAGGCGACCAGCAGCCCCTCGTTGCCGCCCCGCAGCACCTCGTACGCGGGCGACAGGCCCGTGCCGTCCGAGTGGTCGACGACCGCGAGGGTGTCCATCATCAGCCCGGCCGCGTCGGCCGACTCCTGGCTGGCGCCCGCGAAACCGTCGGCGCCCTCACCGGGCACGGAGTTGCCGGTGTCGGTCAACAGCCTTACGGAGAAGCCTCGTTCGAGCATGTGCACCAGCATGGACGCGGCGCCGGAGACGGCCCACTCGAAGGCCGAGTCCGGGCCCGCGCCGAGATACGCCTCGGCGCGGGTGTCCAGCAGCACCGTGCAGCGGGCGCGCTGCGGCTGTTCCTCGCGGCGGACCATCAGCTCGCCGTAGCGCGCGGTCGAGCGCCAGTGCACCCGGCGCAGGTCGTCGCCGTGCCGGTAGCCGCGGGGGATCACGTCGTCCTCGCCGGCCAGCGCCAGCGAGCGCTGCCGGCCGTCGCCGTACCCCTTCGCCTCCCCGCTCAGCCGCACCGGCGGCAGCGCCTCCACGCGCGGGACGACCGTGAGCGTGTCGTACGTCGAGAAGGAACGGGTCAGCTCGCACATCCCGAACGGATCGGTCAGGCGCAGCTGGAGCGGGCCCAGAGGGTAGCGGCCGCGCAGATCGGAGCGGACGCGGTACGACACCTCACGGCGGCCGCCCGCCTCCACCCGGTCCAGGACGAACCGGGGACGCGGACCGAGCACGTACGGCACCCGGTCCTGCAGCATCAGCAGCCCGGTGGGCAGCCGCGAGACGTTGTCCATCCGCAGATGGACACGGGCCTCGCTGCCGGCGGGCACGCGCGAGGGGGAGAGGCGGCGGCTGCCCGCGACCCGGTAGCGGGTGCGGTACAGCACGGTCGCGCAGACCAGCGGCAGCACGGCCAGCAGCAGGCCGACCCGGAGCAGATCGCTCTGCCCGAGGACGTACGCGCATATGGCGGCGGCTATGCCGGCGGCCAGGAAGGAGCGCCCGCGTGTGGTGAGGCCGGCGAGGGCCGTGCGCGGCCCGCCCTTGTCCTGCTCCGGGGTGGGCGCCGGCCCGGCGGTGGTCATCCAAGCCTCCGCGGCGGTTGCTGCGGGTACGCGGGCGCGGTGTGGACCGAGCCGAAGCCGCTCTGCGCCTGGGGAGCCTGCGGCACGGGCGTGCGCTGAAGGATCTCCTGGACCACCTGCTCCGGCGTACGGCGGTTGAGCTGGGCCTGGGCGGTGGGCAGCAGCCGGTGGGCGAGGATGGCCACGGCGAGCGACTGGATGTCGTCCGGCAGCGCGTACTCCCGGCCGCTCAGGGCGGCGGTCGCCCTCGCCGCGCGCAGCAGATGCAGCGTGGCACGCGGCGAGGCGCCGAGTCTGAGGTCCGGGTGGGTGCGGGTGGCGCCCACCAGGTCCACCGCGTAGCGCCGGACCGTTTCCGCGACGTGCACATTGCGGACGGCCTCGATCAGCTTCACGATCTCGTGCGCGTGCGCCACCGGCTGCATGTCCTCCAGCGGCGAGACCCCGCCGTGGACGTCGAGCATCTGCAGCTCGGCCTCCGGGCTGGGGTAGCCGACGGAGACGCGCGCCATGAAGCGGTCGCGCTGTGCCTCCGGCAGCGGGTAGGTGCCCTCCATCTCGACCGGGTTCTGCGTGGCCACCACCATGAAGGGGCTCGGCAGCTCGTAGGTCTGGCCGTCGATCGTGACCTGGCGCTCCTCCAGGGACTCCAGGAGCGCGGACTGCGTCTTCGGCGAGGCGCGGTTGATCTCGTCGCCGATCACGATCTGCGAGAAGATCGCGCCCGGCTTGAACTCGAACTCCTTGCGCTGCTGGTCCCAGATGGACACACCCGTGATGTCCGACGGCAGCAGGTCCGGCGTGAACTGGATACGCCGCACGGAACAGTCGATGGACCGCGCCAGTGCCTTGGCCAGCATGGTCTTGCCGACGCCGGGGACGTCTTCGATCAGAAGATGTCCCTCGGCGAGCAGCACTGTCAGCGAAAGCCGTACGACCTCAGGCTTGCCCTCGATCACTCCTTCGACCGAACTGCGGACTCGCTCCACAGTGCTGGTCAGATCAGTGAGGCTCGCTCGATCGTCATAGGTCGTCACCCGGCCCTCCTCGGCCCGTTCTTTCTCCGGGCCGTCGCTCTGCGATGCGGACCGGCCCACCCCGAAACACGGACACCACGCGCGAACTGCTCAGCGTGACGTCACACACGCATTCTTGCTGCCGTTACCAATCCGTGTCACTCGCCTGTGGATAACTGGCCGCGATATGTCAGACTTGCGGCTCTTTGAACGGCGAAATGCCAGGAGATTGACAGGAAACCCGGGCTGCGCGGGACCGCCCGCGGGCTGTACGGGCCCCACGGGCGGGCCGGTTCGACCGCGCTCAGACCGGGTCGACCTCCCGGAGCAGGCCCGTCTTCACGTCGAAGACGAAGCCGCGTACGTCGTCGGTGTGCAGCAGGAACGGGTTGGTCCGCACGCGCTGCATGGACTGCCGTACGTCCTGGTCGACGTCCCGGAAGGACTCCACCGCCCAGGCCGGGCGCTGGCCGACCTCGGCCTCCAGTTCGGTGCGGAAGTCCTCGGTGAGGGCCTCCAGGCCGCAGCCGGTGTGGTGGATGAGGACGATGCTGCGGGTGCCGAGCTTGCGCTGGCTGATGGTGAGGGAGCGGATCACGTCGTCGGTGACCACACCGCCCGCGTTACGGATGGTGTGACAGTCGCCCAGCTCCAGGCCGAGCGCGTCGTGCAGGTCGAGGCGGGCGTCCATACAGGCCACGACCGCGACACGGAGGACGGGGCGGGCGTCCATCCCCGGGTCGGTGAACGCGGCGGCGTACCGCTCGTTCGCCTCGACGAGGCGGTCGGTGACGGTGCCGTCGGATATGGCGCCTTCGGGCCCGGTGGGAACTGCTGCGGAGGTCGTCATAACCATGACGGTACTGGTCACGCCCCCGGAGGGCGCTCTGTGAGAGAGGACAAAGAACGTCATTGGCGCTTGTTGTGAGGTAACCCACAGGAGTGGCGGGATCACGGCCGTACGGGTGATTTATCCGCATGCGCGGCCTCGGCGGGACCGTGTCGCGACGCGCAGGCCGGTTGATTGACCGCGCAGGGGCGTGGACTAAAGTGGCGCCGAGCGAGGGGCGAGGCCCCCTGCTGGACCGAAACCCCAAGGAGAACCGGTGACAGCCCGGCGTCTCCCCGCGTGCGCGGCGCGTACGTGCGGCTCGCGCCGGACCTGAGAGGGCCCCTTGAGCAACAGCCGCCACGTCCCCGTCATGCTCCAGCGATGCCTGGACATGCTGGCCCCGGCCCTCACGGAGCCCGGCGCGGTGGTGGTCGACTGCACACTCGGCCTCGGCGGCCACAGCGAGGCGCTGCTCACCCGGTTCCCCGAGGCCCGGCTCGTCGCCCTCGACCGCGACAAGGAGGCCCTGCGCCTCTCCGGCGAACGGCTCGCCCCCTTCGGTGAGCGCGCCACGCTCGTGCACGCCGTCTACGACGAACTCCCCGACGTGCTCGACCGCCTGGGAATGCCTCGGGTCCAGGGCGTCCTGTTCGACCTCGGCGTCTCCTCCATGCAACTCGACGAGGCCGGCCGGGGCTTCGCCTACGCCCAGGACGCGCCCCTCGACATGCGGATGGACCAGACGACCGGCATCAGCGCCGCCGAGGTCCTCAACACCTACCCGGCGGGCGAACTCGTCCGGATCCTCCGGGCGTACGGCGAGGAGAAGCAGGCCAAGCGGATCGTCTCCGCGATCGTGCGCGAGCGCGACAAGGAGCCCTTCAGCAACAGCGCCCGCCTCGTCGAACTGATCCGCGACTCCCTGCCGCAGGCCGCCAAGCGCACCGGCGGCAACCCCGCCAAGCGCACCTTCCAGGCCCTGCGCATCGAGGTCAACGGCGAACTCACCGTCCTGGAACGGGCGATCCCCGCCGCCGTGAAGGCCCTCGCGGTCGGTGGCCGGATCGCCGTGCTGTCGTACCACTCGCTCGAGGACCGCCTCGTCAAGCACGTCTTCGCGGCGGGCGCCGCCACCACCGCGCCCCCCGGACTGCCCGTCGTCCCCGAGCGGTACCAGCCGCGGCTCAAGCTCCTCACCCGTGGTGCCGAACTTCCCACCGAGGAAGAGGTCGCCGAGAACCGGCGCGCCGCCCCCGCACGCCTGCGCGGAGCGGAGCGCGTGCGGGAGGACGTCGAATGAGGCGTACGAGGCGGCCCCACACGGTGTGTGAAGGGGACGGTGAGTGAGTCCGAAAAGCGAACTCGCGGGGACGGTGAGTGAGTTGGGAGAACGAACTCACAGGGAGGGTGCGTGAACAGGAAACCCGAACTGAGGGGCCGGGCCGCCCGTCTCGCACGGCTCCTGCCCATGAGGCCCAAGGGAGCCGCCCGCACCCCGTTCGTCCTCCTGGTCGTCCTGCTGCTGGGCGGCGGCCTCATCGGCCTCCTCGTGCTGAACTCCGCGCTGAGCGAAGGGTCGTTCAAGCTCGACGACCTCCAGGACGACGTGAAGAGCTACACCGACGAGGAACAGGCGCTCCAGCGGGACGTGGACGCCTACTCCGCGCCCGAGGCCCTTCAGCGCCGCGCCCGCGAGCTGGGCATGGTCCCCGGCGGCGACCCGGCCTTCCTGAACCCCGACGGCACAGTCAAGGGCGTACCGAGCGCCGCCCGGCAGGCCGTGGCCCGCGTGCCGCTCGTCCTCGCACCCGAGGTCCTCGACCCCGGCCCGCCCGCGAACCCGACCCCCACCCCGAGCTCCACGTCGAGCCCCACGCCCGCGGACTCCCCGACGCGGACACAGCCGCAGCCGCAGACGTACACACAGCCGCAGCCACAGACGCCGGAGCCCGCGGCCACCCCCAGCCCCGCCCTCACCCCCACCACCCCGTCCGTACAGTCCACCCAGCTCCCGACGACCCCCGGCAGGTGACGGAAGTGGCCGATTCAGGCAGGCAACCCCCCCGCCGCCGCGTACCCGGACCCGCCCGGCCCGTGCGTCCGAGCGGCCAGCAGCGCCGCCCCGGCCCCGGCGCCCGCCCCGGCGCGCAGCGCCGCCCGGCCAAGCCCTGGCAGCCGCCCGGGCGCACCATCCGCCTGGGCAGCCCCCGCCCCCGGCTGCGCATGGTGAGCCTCGCGCTGACGCTGGTGATGCTCGCCTTCGTCGTACGGCTCCTTCAGGTGCAGGCCGTCGACGCGAGCGAGTACGCGGCCAAGGCCGACCAGAACCGGTACGTCGGCCGGGTGCTGGCCGCCGAGCGCGGCGGGATCACCGACCGCAACGGCGTCGCCCTCGCCATCAGCACCGACGCCAACGACATCACGGCCGACCCGACGATGTTCACGCGCGAGCAGCTCAAGATCGACGACGGGCCCGAGCAGGCCGCCGCACTCCTCGCGCCGATCCTCGGCGCCGACCAGGAGACGGTCACCGAGAAGCTGCGCACCAAGAACACCCGCTACGTGCTGCTCGCCCGCCGGCAGACCCCGCAGGTCTGGAACCAGATCAGCGACCTGAAGACAGCGCTCGTCAAGAAGGCCCAGAAGGACAAGACCACGGTCAACGTCCTGGCGGGCGTCTTCCAGGAGCCCAGCAGCAAGCGCGTGTACCCCAACGGCGACCTCGCCGCCGGGATACTGGGCTGGGTGAACGCCGAGGGCAAGGGCGGCGGCGGCATCGAGCAGCAGCTGAACACTTCCCTGTCGGGCAAGGACGGCAAGATCCGCTACGCCCAGTCCGGGGGCCGTCTGGTGCCCACCGCCGGCTCCACCGAGACCCCCGCCGTGGCCGGGTCCGACGTCGAGCTGACCATCGACCGCGACATCCAGTGGGCCGCGCAGAGCGCCATCAGCGAGCAGGTGAAGAAGTCCGGGGCGGACCGCGGCTATGTCATCGTGCAGGACACCCGCACCGGCGAGATCCTCGCCATGGCCAACTCGCCCGGCTTCGACCCCAACGACCTCACCAAGGCGAACCCGGACGCCCTCGGCAACGCGGCCCTCCAGGACGCCTACGAGCCCGGCTCCACCGCCAAGGTCATGTCGATGGCGGCCGTACTGGAGGAGAACGTCGCCACGCCGGACACGCACGTCACCGTGCCCAACCGGCTGCACCGCGGCGACCGGCTCTTCCAGGACGACATCGACCACCCGACCTGGTACCTGACGCTCAACGGCGTCCTCGCCAAGTCGAGCAACATCGGCACCATCCTCGCCACCGGCGAACTCGGCAGGAACCAGCGGGAGTCCAACCAGATCCTTTACTCGTACCTGCGGAAGTTCGGCATCGGCGGCTCCACCGGTCTCGGTTTCCCCGGCGAGACCAAGGGCATCCTCGCCCCGCCCGGCGACTGGTCCACCTCGCAGCAGTACACGATCCCTTTCGGCCAGGGCATGTCGATCAACGCGATGCAGGCGGCCTCCGTCTACTCGACGGTCGCCAACGGCGGCGTACGCGTCGAACCCACCCTCGTACGCGGCACCAAGGGCCCCGACGGCCGCTTCACCCCCGCCGCGAAGCCCGAGAAGACCCGGGTCGTGAGCGAGAAGACGGCGAAGACCCTCGCCCGGATGCTGGAGTCCGTCGTGGACGACCGCGAGGGCACGGGCACCAAGGCACGCATCCCCGGCTACCGGGTCGCGGGCAAGACGGGTACGGCCAACCGTGTGGATCCGGCCACCGGCAGATACCGCGGCTACACCTCGTCGTTCGCCGGGTTCGCGCCCGCCGACAAGCCACGGGTCACCGTCTACTGCGCGATCCAGAACGCCACCAAGGGCAGCTACTTCGGCGGCCAGATCTGCGGGCCCATCTACAAGGAGGTCATGGAGTTCGCCCTGAAGACCCTCCAGGTCCCGCCCACCGGGGCCAAGCCCGCAAAGCTGCCCGTCACCTTCGCCCCCTGACCCGTCTGCCGCCCCGCCTCCTGACCACATCCTGATCCACCCGCTGATCAGCGCAACCAGCGAGGAACCGACTCGTGACCATGATCACTCCCGACCCCGGGAACCACGCATCCCAGCCCCGCTCGCACAAACCCTCGCTTCGCTCCGGCGGGGGTACGCCCGGTACGCTCACCGCCGTGCCACACGCTGATCAGTCCCAAACCACCCAGAAGGACGTTCCCGTGACATACCCGGGACCGCCCCGGCCGGCCCATGTCTCCGCCACACCCCTCGCGGAACTCGCCGGTCAACTGGGTGCCGAACAGCCGGCGAGCGCGGACACCGTCGAGGTCACGGGCATCACCCACGACTCGCGCGCCGTCCGCCCCGGCGACCTGTACGCCGCCCTGCCCGGTGCCCGTCTGCACGGCGCCGACTTCGTGAACCAGGCGGCCGGCCTCGGCGCCGTCGCCGTGCTCACGGACCCGAGCGGCGCCGAGCGCGCCGCCGCGGCCGGGCTGCCCGCCCTCGTCGTGGAGAACCCGCGCACGCGGATGGGCGAGCTGGCGGCCACGATCTACGGCCGCCCCGGCGGCGACCTGCTCCAGATCGGCATCACCGGCACCTCGGGCAAGACCACCACCGCGTACCTCATCGAGGGCGGCCTGCGGACCGTCCGCTCCACCGGACTCATCGGTACGGTCGAGATGCGCATCGGCGACGAGCGCATCAAGTCCGAGCGGACCACCCCCGAGGCCACCGACCTACAGGCCCTGTTCGCGGTCATGCGCGAACGCGGCGTCGACTCGGTCGTCATGGAGGTCTCCAGCCACGCCCTGGTCCTCGGCCGGGTCGACGGCTGCGTCTTCGACGTCGCCGTCTTCAACAACCTCAGCCCGGAACACATGGAGTTCCACTCCGGCATGGAGGACTACTTCCAGGCCAAGGCGCGGCTCTTCACACCGGAACGCAGCAGGCTCGGCGTCGTCAATGTCGACGACGAGTACGGCCGCCGGCTCGTCGAGGAGGCCACGGTCCCGGTCGTCACCTTCTCCGCCGAGGGACACCCCGACGCCGACTGGCGCGCCGAGGAGGTCCAGGTCGGGCCGATGGACTCGACGTTCACGGTGGTCGGGCCCAAGGGCGAGCGGATCACCGCCAGGTCGCCGCTGCCGGGCACCTTCAACGTGGCCAACACCCTGGCGGCCGTCGCCGCGCTGGCCGTCGCCGGCCTCGACCCGCAGACCGCCGCCGACGGCATCGCCGCGGTGCCGGGCGTGCCGGGCCGGCTGGAGCGCGTGGACGCCGGGCAGCCGTACCTCGCGGTCGTCGACTACGCGCACAAGACGGACGCCGTCGAGTCGGTCCTCAAGGCGCTGCGCAAGGTCACGGAGGGCAGGCTGCACGTCGTGCTCGGCTGCGGCGGCGACCGGGACAGGACCAAGCGCGGCCCCATGGGCGCCGCCATGGCCCGGTTCTCCGACACCGCTGTACTGACCTCCGACAACCCCCGCTCCGAGGACCCCCTCGCGATCCTCGCCACCATGCTCGAGGGCGCGGCCTCCGTGCCGGCGCACGAGCGCGGCGAGGTCCTCCTCTTCGAGGACCGGGCCGCCGCGATCGCCGCGGTGGTGGCCCGCGCACAGCCGGGCGACACCGTGCTGGTCGCGGGCAAGGGCCACGAGCAGGGCCAGGACATCGCCGGCGTGGTCCGTCCCTTCGACGACCGCCAGGTGCTTCGCGAAGCTATCCAGCAGACCCAGGGATGAACTTGTGATCGCCCTCTCTCTCGCCGAGATCGCAGAAGTCGTCGGCGGGCAGACGCACGACATACCGGATCCGTCGGTCCAGGTCACGGGACCGGTCGTCCGGGACTCCCGTGAGGTGGAGCCCGGCAGCCTCTTCGTCGCCTTCGTCGGCGAGCGGGCGGACGGACACGACTACGCGGCCGCGGTCGTCGAGGCGGGCGCGGCAGCGGTGCTGGCGTCCCGTCCCGTCGGCGTGCCCGCGATCGTCGTGGCCGACGTCCAGGCGGCCCTCGGCGCCCTCGCCCGGCACGTCGTGCGGAAACTCGGTACGACCCTCGTGGCCCTCACCGGCTCCGCGGGCAAGACCAGCACCAAGGACCTGATCGCCCAGGTACTCCGCCGCAAGGCGCCGACGGTCTTCACACCCGGCTCCCTCAACAACGAGATCGGACTGCCCCTCACCGCGCTCAGCGCCACCGAGGAAACCCGTTTCCTCGTCCTGGAGATGGGCGCCCGTGGCATCGGCCACATCCGGTACCTCACCGAGCTGACGCCGCCGAGCATCGGCCTCGTGCTCAACGTCGGCACCGCCCACATCGGCGAGTTCGGCGGCCGCGAGCAGATCGCGCAGGCCAAGGGCGAACTCGTCGAGGCCCTGCCCGCCGCGAGTGAGGGCGGCGTCGCGATTCTCAACGCCGACGACCCGCTCGTCCGGGCCATGGCGTCCCGTACGAAGGCCAAGGTGACCCTCTTCGGAGAGTCCGGCGAAGCGGACGTACGCGCCGAGAACGTGACGCTCACGGACGCCGGACAGCCCGCGTTCAGGCTTCACACACCCTCCGGTGCAAGCGATGTGACCATGCGCCTGTACGGTGAGCACCACGTGTCGAACGCGCTCGCCGCGGCCGCCGTCGCCCATGAGCTGGGCATGTCCGCAGACGAGATCGCCACCGCGCTCTCCGAGGCGGGCTCCCTCTCCCGCTGGCGGATGGAGGTCACCGAGCGCCCGGACGGCGTGACGGTCGTCAACGACGCCTACAACGCGAACCCCGAGTCCATGCGAGCCGCTCTGCGCGCGCTCGCGGCGATGGGCAAGGGGCGGCGGACCTGGGCGGTGCTCGGCAAGATGGCCGAGCTCGGGGACGAATCGCTCGCCGAGCACGACGCGGTCGGACGGCTCGCCGTCCGGCTCAATGTCGGCAAGCTCGTCGCGGTCGGGGGCAGGGAAGCGTCCTGGCTCCAACTGGGCGCATATAACGAGGGTTCGTGGGGTGAGGAGTCGGTGCACGTGTCCGACGCACAGGCGGCGATCGACCTGTTGCGCAGTCAGTTGCGCCCGGGAGACGTCGTACTCGTGAAGGCGTCCCGGTCGGTCGGGCTCGAGAGCGTGGCGCAGGCGCTGCTCGACGGCGGCAACGAGGGTGAGGTTGCCGCGCGATGATGAAGCAGATCCTGTTCGCAGGAGTCATCGGTCTCTTCCTGACCCTGGTCGGCACCCCGCTGCTGATCAAGCTGCTGGCCCGCAAGGGCTACGGCCAGTACATCCGAGACGACGGCCCGCGCGAGCACGCCAGCAAGCGCGGTACGCCGACCATGGGCGGTATCGCCTTCATCCTGGCGACGATCATCGCGTACTTCCTGGCCAAGCTGATCACGGGCCAGACGCCGGCGTTCTCCGGTCTGCTGGTGCTCGGCCTGATGGCCGGCATGGGCCTCGTCGGCTTCCTCGACGACTACATCAAGATCGTCAAGCGCCGCTCGCTCGGCCTGCGGGCCAAGGCGAAGATGGCCGGCCAGCTGATCGTCGGCATCGGCTTCGCTGTCCTCGCGCTGCAGTTCCCCGACGCCCGCGACCAGACGCCGGCCTCCACCAAGATCTCCTTCGTCCAGGACTTCGGCTGGAGCATCGGCCCGGTGCTGTTCGTCATCTGGGCGCTGTTCATGATCCTCGCGATGTCGAACGGCGTGAACCTGACCGACGGTCTGGACGGTCTCGCCACCGGCGCCTCCGTCCTCGTCTTCGGCGCGTACACCTTCATCGGCGTCTGGCAGTTCCAGGAGTCCTGCGCCAACACGATGACGCTGACCAACCCGTCGGCCTGTTACGAGGTACGAGATCCACTCGACCTGGCGATCGTGGCCTCCGCGCTGATGGGCGCCTGCCTCGGCTTCCTGTGGTGGAACACCTCGCCGGCCAAGATCTTCATGGGTGACACCGGTTCGCTGGCCCTCGGCGGCGCGCTCGCCGGTCTCGCGATCTGCTCCCGCACCGAGCTGCTGCTCGCGCTCCTCGGCGGTCTGTTCGTCCTCATCACGATGTCGGTCGTCATCCAGGTCGGCTCGTTCAAACTCACCGGCAAGCGCGTCTTCCGCATGGCCCCGCTCCAGCACCACTTCGAGCTCAAGGGCTGGTCCGAGGTCCTTGTCGTGGTCCGCTTCTGGATCATCCAGGGCATCTGTGTGATCGTCGGACTGGGCCTCTTCTACGCGGGATGGGCGGCCGACAAGTGACCGACTGGCAGGGCAAGCACGTCACCGTCGCCGGGCTCGGCGTCTCCGGCATCCCGGCGGCCAAGATCCTGCACGGCCTCGGCGCCGTCGTCACGGTCGTCAACGACGGCGACGACGAACGCGCCCGGGCGCAGGCCGCCGACCTGGAGGCGCTCGGCATCACCGTGCGCCTCGGCGACGGCGCCACCCTGCCGGCGGGCACCGAACTCGTCGTCACCACGCCCGGCTGGAAGCCGGACAAGCCGCTCTTCACCGCGGCCGCCGAGGCAGGCGTCCCGGTCTGGGGCGATGTCGAACTGGCGTGGCAGCTGCGGGGCCCCGACGCGGCGCCCTGGCTGGCCGTCACGGGCACCAACGGCAAGACCACGACCGTGCAGATGCTCGCCTCGATCCTGACGGCGGCGGGCCTGCGCACGGCCGCCGTCGGCAACATCGGGGTCTCGCTGCTGGACGTCGTCCTCGGCGACGAGCGGTACGACGTCCTGGCCGTCGAGTTGTCCAGCTACCAGCTCCACTGGGCACCCTCCCTGCGCGCCCACTCCGCCGTCGTCCTCAACCTCGCCCCGGACCACCTCGACTGGCACGGCTCGATGGAGGCGTACGCCGCCGACAAAGGCCGTATCTACGAGGGCAACCAGGTCGCCTGCGTCTACAACGTGGCCGACAAGGCCACCGAGGACCTGGTGCGCGAGGCGGACGTCGAGGAGGGCTGCCGGGCCGTCGGGTTCACGCTCGGCACGCCCGGTCCGTCCCAACTCGGCGTCGTGGACGGCATCCTGGTCGACCGCGCCTTCGTCGAGAACCGGCAGAAGAACGCCCAGGAGCTCGCCGAGGTCTCCGACGTGAACCCGCCGGCCCCGCACAACATCGCCAACGCCCTCGCGGCGGCGGCCCTCGCCCGGGCCTTCGGGGTGCCCGCCGCGGCCGTACGGGACGGCCTGCGGGCCTTCACGCCGGACGCGCACCGCATCGCGCACGTGGCCGACGTGGACGGCGTGGCGTACGTCGACGACTCCAAGGCCACCAACACGCATGCGGCGCAAGCCTCGTTGGCGGCGTACGAGTCGATCGTGTGGATCGCCGGCGGGCTCGCCAAGGGCGCGACCTTCGACGAACTCGTCGCCAGTGCGGCGAAGCGGCTGCGCGGGGTCGTGCTGATCGGCGCGGATCGCGCCCTGATCCGCGAAGCGCTCGCGCGACACGCGCCCGAAGTGCCGGTCGTCGACCTCGACCGGACCGACACTGGGGCGATGCTCGCGGCTGTCCGCGAGGCGCGGACACTGGCGCGAGCGGGCGACACGGTGCTGCTGGCGCCGGCCTGTGCGTCGATGGACATGTTCGTCAACTACAACAAGCGCGGGGACGCTTTCGCGGATGCCGTTCGTGAACTCGCCGCCGCGGACGGCTGAACCGGCCCGCCTGCCTGGCGGCCGTGCCGGGTGGACTCGGGAGGGAACGCGTGACACGGATGTGGTCGGTGCACAGCGGGGAAGGCGCCCTCGATGCCCAGTAGCCGTACCGGGCGCCCTCCCGTCCAGCGCCTCACCCGGCGGCCGCCCGTCCCCCGGCCGCCGCGCGAGAACCCCGTCCGGCGGTTCCACACCCGGGCCCGCAAGGCCTGGGACCGGCCGCTGACCGCCTACTACCTGATCCTCGGCGGCAGTCTGCTGATCACCGTGCTGGGGCTGGTGATGGTCTACTCGGCCTCGCAGATCACCGCCCTGCAGAAGTCGCTGCCCGGGACCTTCTTCTTCCGCAAGCAGTTCCTCGCGGCCGCGATCGGCACCGTGCTGCTGCTCCTGGCCTCGCGGATGCCGGTCAAGCTGCACCGGGCGCTGGCGTACCCGATCCTGGCCGGCTGTGTGTTCCTGATGGCCCTGGTGCAGGTGCCGGGGATAGGGCAGTCGATCAACGGCAACCAGAACTGGATCGCCGTCGGCGGCTCGTTCCAGATCCAGCCCAGCGAGTTCGGCAAGCTGGCGCTCGTGCTGTGGGGCGCGGACCTGCTGGCCCGCAAGGAGGACAAACGGCTCCTCACGCAGTGGAAGCACATGCTGGTGCCGCTCGTTCCGGTGGCGTTCATGCTCCTCGGGCTGATCATGCTCGGCGGCGACATGGGCACCGCGATCATTCTCACGGCGATCCTCTTCGGGCTGCTGTGGCTGGCAGGCGCCCCGACGCGGCTCTTCGCGGGCGTGCTGTCCGTCGCCGGACTCCTCGGGTTCGTCCTGATCACGACCAGCGAGAACCGTATGGCCCGCCTGGCCTGCATCGGAGCCACCGAACCCCGGACGGACGGCGCCGACTGCTGGCAGGCCGTGCACGGCATCTACGCCCTCGCCTCGGGCGGAATCTTCGGCTCCGGGCTCGGTGCCAGTGTGGAAAAATGGGGCCAACTCCCGGAAGCGCACACCGACTTCATCTTCGCCGTCACCGGTGAGGAACTGGGCCTCGCGGGGACGCTGTCGGTGCTCGCCCTCTTCGCGGCTCTAGGCTATGCGGGTATCCGCGTGGCCGGACGCACGGAGGACCCCTTCGTCAGGTATGCCGCGGGAGGCGTGACCACCTGGATCACCGCGCAGGCGGTGATCAACATCGGTGCGGTGCTCGGTCTGCTGCCGATCGCCGGAGTCCCGCTCCCGCTGTTCTCCTACGGAGGTTCCGCCCTGCTGCCGACCATGTTCGCCATCGGGTTGCTGATCGCGTTCGCGCGCGACGAGCCCGCTGCGCGGGCGGCGCTTGCGATGCGGCAACCTCGCTTTGGTAGAAAACGGGGCGGCGGCCCTTCGGGGCCCGGGAGATGGAACACGATGCGACGGCGTGTCTCGGCACGTTCGTCCGGAGAGCGGTGAATTTCGGTGCATGTCGTACTCGCCGGTGGCGGAACCGCCGGACACATCGAGCCCGCGCTCGCCCTCGCGGACGCCCTGCGCAGGCAGGACCCGACCGTGGGCATCACGGCCCTGGGCACCGAGCGCGGCCTGGAGACTCGCCTCGTCCCCGAGCGCGGCTACGATCTCGCGCTGATCCCCGCCGTGCCCCTGCCGCGCAAGCCCACCCCCGAGCTGATCACCGTGCCCGGCCGGCTGCGCGGCACGATCAAGGCGACCGAGCAGATCCTGGAGCGCACCAAGGCGGACGCCGTCGTCGGCTTCGGCGGCTACGTCGCCCTGCCCGGCTACCTCGCCGCCAAGCGCCTCGGCGTGCCGATCATCGTCCACGAGGCCAACGCCCGCCCCGGCCTCGCCAACAAGATCGGCTCCCGGTACGCCGCCCAGGTCGCCGTCTCCACCCCGGACAGCAAGCTCCGCGACGCCCGCTACATCGGCATCCCGCTGCGCCGCGCCATCGCCACCCTCGACCGCGCCGCCGCGCGCCCCGAGGCCCGCGCGCTGTTCGGCCTCGACCCCAACCTGCCGACGCTGCTGGTCTCCGGCGGCTCGCAGGGCGCCCGCCGCCTCAACGAGGTCGTCCAGCAGGTCGCCCCCTACCTCCAGCAGGCCGGGATCCAGATCCTGCACGCGGTCGGCCCGAAGAACGAACTGCCGCAGGTGCACCAGATGCCGGGGATGCCTCCGTACATCCCGGTACCGTACGTGGACCGGATGGACCTCGCGTACGCTGCGGCCGACATGATGCTCTGCCGCGCGGGCGCGATGACCGTCGCCGAACTCTCCGCCGTCGGGCTCCCCGCCGCCTACGTCCCGCTGCCCATCGGCAACGGCGAACAGCGGCTGAACGCCCAGCCGGTGGTCAAGGCCGGCGGCGGACTGCTGGTCGACGACGCGGAACTGACTCCCCAGTGGGTCCAGCAGAACGTCCTGCCCGTGCTCGCCGACCCGCACCGGCTGTACGAGATGTCCCGCGCCGCCAGCGAGTTCGGCCGCCGGGACGCCGACGACCTGCTCGTCGGGATGGTGTACGAGGCGATCGCGTCGCGCCGGTAGGCAGGGCCGGAAGGCGCTAACGGGAGGCAGGGGAGCGTGGCCGGAGCGACCACCGCCGAGCGCGGTGCGGACGAGGAACTGGACTCCGGCCCGCCGCCGCGGCGGCGGCTCCCCGGCCCCCGGGCGCTGATCGTCGCCGCCGTCGTCCTGGTGCTGATCGGCGGCGCCTCGATCTGGGTCCTCTACGGCTCTTCCTGGCTGCGGGCCGAGCGGGTGCCCGTGTCGGGCACTCTGGTGCTGACCGAGGCCCAGGTGCGCGAGGCGGCCGAAGTGCCACTCGGCGACCCGCTCATTTCCATCGACACCGAGGCGATGGAATCGAGATTGCTCCGGAAATTGCCCCGAATCGACTCGGTTGAGGTCATCCGTTCCTGGCCTCATGAAATCGGGCTGAAAGTGAGCGAACGTACTCCGGTTCTGATTGTCGAAGCAGCCGGAAATTCGGGCAAGTACGTCGAAGTGGACGCGAAAGGTGTGCGTTTTGCCACGGTTTCGCGGGCCCCGAAGGGCGTTCCCGTACTGCGATTGACGCTGCCCCGCTCCGGTTCGTCCGCCGCCAGTCTGCGGCGATTCGGCGAGGACCGGCTCGTACGGGAGGCCGTGCGGGTCGCCGGTGCCATTCCGGCCGCGATCGCGCGCGACACCCTGGTCGTCAAGGTCCGCTCCTACGACTCCATCTCGCTGGAGCTGAGCAGAGCCCGTACGGTCGCGTGGGGGAGTGCGGAGAAGGGGCGCGCGAAGGGCCGTGCGCTCACTGCCCTGATGAAAGCCGCCCCGGACGCGGGGCGCTTCGACGTGAGCGTGCCCACCGCGCCTGCGTCATCAGGGAGTTGACGCACATCCGCGCAGGCCAGCACCCTGGTTGGGCACCGCTACGGCTGATCACATAGGGTGAAAAGAAAAACGGGAGGTTCGGCGTGTTCGTTGAACGTGCGCCACTTGTCGACTTAGTGTCCTGTTCGGAAGAGTCCAAGGAACAGTCACACTGGTAACCCTAAACTTCAGCGTTAGGGTTCGGGTCGGCGTTCGGACCGTCCCACTTCGGCATCAGTCGTCGGATCGCGGGTCCCTCGCGAGGCGGCGACACGTAACTCGAGGCGAGAGGCCTTCGACGTGGCAGCACCGCAGAACTACCTCGCAGTCATCAAAGTCATCGGTGTCGGCGGCGGTGGTGTCAATGCCATCAACCGGATGATCGAGGTCGGTCTCAAGGGCGTCGAGTTCATCGCCATCAACACCGACGCGCAAGCTCTGTTGATGAGCGACGCCGACGTCAAGCTCGACGTCGGCCGCGAACTCACCCGCGGACTCGGCGCCGGCGCCAATCCGGCCGTCGGCCGCAAGGCCGCCGAGGACCACCGCGAGGAGATCGAGGAGGTCCTCAAGGGGGCCGACATGGTCTTCGTGACGGCCGGCGAGGGCGGCGGCACCGGCACCGGCGGCGCGCCCGTCGTGGCCAACATCGCCCGCTCGCTGGGCGCACTCACCATCGGCGTGGTCACCCGCCCCTTCACCTTCGAGGGCCGCCGCCGCGCCAACCAGGCCGAGGACGGCATCGCCGAGCTCCGCGAAGAGGTCGACACCCTCATCGTCATCCCGAACGACCGGCTGTTGTCCATCTCGGACCGCCAGGTCTCCGTCCTGGACGCGTTCAAGTCGGCCGACCAGGTCCTGCTCTCCGGTGTCCAGGGCATCACCGACCTCATCACCACCCCTGGGCTGATCAACCTCGACTTCGCCGACGTCAAGTCGGTCATGTCCGAGGCCGGTTCGGCACTCATGGGCATCGGCTCGGCCCGCGGCGACGACCGTGCGGTGGCCGCCGCCGAGATGGCGATCTCCTCGCCGCTGCTGGAGGCCTCCATCGACGGCGCCCGGGGTGTGCTGCTCTCCATCTCCGGTGGCTCCGACCTCGGTCTGTTCGAGATCAACGAGGCCGCCCAGCTGGTCAGCGAGGCCGCCCACCCCGAGGCCAACATCATCTTCGGCGCGGTCATCGACGACGCGCTCGGCGACGAGGTCCGGGTCACGGTGATCGCGGCCGGGTTCGACGGCGGTCAGCCCCCGGCCAAGCGGGACAACATCCTCGGCTCGGCCGCGGCCAAGCGCGAGGAGCCGGCGCCGGTACGGCCCGCCGAGACCCGTCCGTCCTTCGGTTCGCTCGGCAGCGTCAAGCCGAAGGAGGAGCCGGCGCCCGCCCCGGAGCCGGTGAACGACGTTCCGGTCGCCCCGCCCGTCCCGCCGTCCCGGTCCTACACGGACAGCGCGGCGGAGGAGCTGGACGTGCCGGACTTCCTCAAGTGATAAGAGAGCGCGAGAACGTGAGCGGCGCCCACTTCGCCTTCACCGACCGGTGGGGCGGGGTGAGCGCCGCTCCGTATGAGGAGCTCAATCTCGGCGGGGCGGTCGGGGACGACGCCGAAGCCGTGCTCACGAACCGGGAGCTGGCGGCCAAGTCGCTGGGCCTGGAGCCGGACCGGGTCGTCTGGATGAACCAGGTGCACGGCGCGGACGTGGCCGTGGTCGAGGGCCCGTGGGGCTCGGACGACATCCCGTCCGTCGACGCGCTCGTCACCACCCGGCGCGGTCTCGCGCTCGCCGTCCTCACCGCCGACTGTGTGCCTGTCCTGCTGACCGACCCCGTCGCCGGGGTCGCGGCCGCCGCCCACGCGGGCCGGCCCGGCATGGTCGCCGGGGTCGTCCCCGCCGCCGTACGGGCCATGACCGAACTCGGCGCCGACCCCGCCCGGATCGTCGCCCGCACCGGACCCACCGTCTGCGGCCGGTGTTACGAAGTGCCCGAAGCGATGCGCGCCGAAGTGGCCTCCGTCGAGCCGGCGGCGTACGCCGAGACCAGTTGGGGCACGCCCTCGGTGGATGTGTGCGCCGGAGTGCACGCACAGCTTGAGCGCCTCGGGGTGTACAACCGGGAGCAGTCGCCGGTGTGCACGCTGGAGTCGCTCGATCACTTCTCGTACCGCCGCGACCGCGCCACAGGGCGACTCGCGGGATATGTCTGGCTGGACTGATGGGCATGACGGACCGTAAGGCGCAACTCGCCGGAAACCTGGCGAAGGTGGAGGAGCGGATCGCGGCGGCCTGCGTGGCCGCGGGCCGCAAGCGGGACGAGGTGACCCTGATCGTGGTCACCAAGACCTACCCGGCGAGCGATGTGCGGATCCTGTCGGAACTCGGTGTGCGCCATGTCGCCGAGAACAAGGACCAGGACGCGGCGCCGAAGGCGACCGAATGCTCGGATCTGCCCCTTGTGTGGCACTTCGTGGGGCAACTGCAGACCAACAAAGTCCGTTCCGTGGTGCGTTACGCGGATGTCGTGCAGTCCGTCGATCGTTCCAGGCTTGTCACGACTCTCTCGAAAGAGGCCGTTCGGGCCGGGCGTGAGGTGGGATGTCTCATCCAGGTCGCGCTCGACGCCGACGAGAGCGGCCGGGGAGAGCGAGGAGGTGTCGGGCCGGACGGAATCGAAGAGTTGGCCGACCTCCTGGCGGGGGCGCCGGGGCTGCGGGTCGATGGTCTGATGACCGTCGCGCCGCTCACCGGGGAGTACGCAGGACGCCAACGGGCCGCCTTCGAGCGGTTGATGGATTTGTCGACCTACCTGCGCCGAGCCCATCCGGCTGCGAACATGGTCTCCGCAGGAATGAGTGCGGACCTCGAGGAGGCCGTGGCGGCCGGAGCGACACATGTGCGCGTCGGCACTGCGGTACTCGGAGTCCGTCCCAGGCTCGGGTAACGTCGCCAAGAAGTCGGACCACAGCAGAAAATATGGTCATTCCGTCGAAGGGCGGGCGCAACGACCTCGTGGATCGCGGGCACTTGGGAAGTCGTCAGTCGATCCACCACAGAGCGGAGGACTCAGAGCATGGCCGGCGCGATGCGCAAGATGGCGGTCTACCTCGGCCTCGTGGAGGACGATGGGTACGACGGCAGGGGATTCGACCCCGATGACGACTTCGAGCCCGAGCTCGACCCCGAGCCCGAGCGGGACCACCGGCGCCACGAGCCGGTACATCAGGCGCACCAGCCACATCAGTCCCAAAGGGACGAATCGGTACGAGTGGTGCAGGCGCCGGTACAGCGCGAGCCGGTGGCGCACGCCACATCGCTCCCCGCGGAATCGGTGCGACCCGCCCGGATCGCACCCGTGGCGTCCATCACACAAGAACGTTCGAGTCTGGAGAAGAACGCACCGGTGATCATGCCCAAGGTCGTGTCCGAGCGAGAGCCTTACCGGATCACCACGTTGCACCCGCGGACCTACAACGAGGCCCGTACCATCGGGGAACACTTCCGTGAGGGCACCCCGGTGATCATGAATCTGACTGAGATGGATGACACAGACGCGAAGCGACTTGTCGACTTTGCGGCCGGTTTGGTGTTTGGTCTTCACGGCAGCATCGAGCGGGTGACGCAGAAGGTGTTCCTGTTGTCGCCTGCTAACGTCGATGTCACGGCGGAGGACAAGGCCCGCATCGCAGAGGGCGGGTTCTTCAACCAGAGCTGAGACGCACCACCGGAAATCGCACGGAACAGGGGAGAGGGAAGCACCAGACATGAGCGTGGTTCTGCAAGTTCTCTACATCGCGCTGATGGTCTTCCTCATCGTGCTCATCTTCCGGTTGGTCATGGACTACGTCTTCCAGTTCGCCCGCTCGTGGCAACCCGGCAAGGCGATGGTGGTCGTTCTGGAGGCCACCTACACTGTCACCGATCCACCGTTGAAGCTTCTGCGGCGGTTCATCCCGCCGCTGCGTCTCGGGGGCGTGGCGCTCGACCTGTCCTTCTTCGTACTGATGATCATCGTCTACATCCTGATCTACATCGTGGGCGGACTCGCGACGTGATGGTGGACGAACCGGTCTTGCCGACTGCCGATGACTACGTTGAGGTGAAGAGATGCCGTTGACCCCCGAGGACGTGCGGAACAAGCAGTTCACGACCGTCCGCCTCCGAGAAGGCTATGACGAGGACGAGGTCGATGCCTTCCTCGACGAGGTCGAAGCCGAACTGACGCGCCTGCTCCGCGAGAACGAGGACCTCCGCGCCAAACTGGCCGCGGCCACGCGGGCCGCTGCTCAGAACCAGCAGAACATGCGCAAGCCTCCGGAGCCTCAGGACCAGCAGCAGGGCGGCATGCAGCAAGGCGGCATGCAGCAGGGTGGCATGCAGCAACAGGGCGGTATGCAGCAGCAGGGTATGCGCGGTCCCGGTGGACCCGTACCCGCTGGGATATCGGGCCCGCCGCAGCAGATGGGGGGCCCCATGGGTGGCCCGCCCCAGCTGCCGAGCGGTGCTCCGCAGCTGCCCGCCGGCCCCGGTGGCCAGGGTGGGCAGCAGGGTCCCGGCCCGATGGGTCAGGGACCGATGGGCCAGGGCCCGATGGGTCAGGGCCAGATGCAGCCGCAGATGGGCCAGGGCCCGATGGGCCAGGGCCCCATGGGCGGCCAGCCTCCCATGCAGCAGCAGATGGGTGGCCCGATGGGCGGCCCCATGGGTGGTCCGATGGGCGGCCCCGGTCAGGGCCCCGGCGGCGACAGCGCCGCGCGGGTGCTCTCGCTGGCCCAGCAGACCGCCGACCAGGCGATCGCCGAGGCCCGTTCCGAGGCCAACAAGATCGTCGGCGAGGCCCGTAGCCGCGCCGAGGGTCTGGAGCGGGACGCCCGTGCCAAGGCCGACGCGCTGGAGCGGGACGCGCAGGAGAAGCACCGCGTCGCGATGGGCTCCCTGGAGTCCGCCCGCGCCACGCTGGAGCGCAAGGTCGAGGACCTGCGTGGCTTCGAGCGCGAGTACCGCACGCGTCTGAAGTCCTACCTGGAGTCGCAGCTGCGTCAGCTGGAGACCCAGGCGGACGACTCGCTGGCCCCGCCGCGCACTCCGGCGACCGCGTCGCTGCCGCCGTCCCCGGCGCCCTCCATGGCTCCGGCCGGCGCGAGCGCCCCGTCGTACGGCGGCAACCAGGGCGGTATGGGTGGAGGCATGGGTGGCGCCCCCGCGCCGGCCGCGCCCTCCTACGGCGGTCAGCAGCAGATGTCGCCGGCCATGACCCAGCCGATGGCTCCGGTCCGTCCGCAGGGTCCCTCTCCGATGGGGCAGGCTCCCTCGCCGATGCGTGGGTTCCTCATCGACGAGGACGACAACTGACGACTACTGGTACGCCGTAGGCGTCGGCAGCGTTCAGGGCGGGGCCCCGGATTTTTCATCCGGGGCCCCGCCCTTTCGCTGTGTGCGGTCGGTTGCGGGCTGGGGTTCTGGGGTGGTTGTTCGGGGGTGGGTGCGGGTGTGCGGCGTACGCAACGCCGAAGGCCCGGGGCGCCGGATTTCTTGACGGCGCCCCGGGCCTTCGGCGGGTGCACGGTGGCTGGGAGCGGGCGGGGTGGGCTGCGCAACTCAGCGCTACCGAGGTGCCGCTGCGCCCACCCGTGCCGCCCCAGCGGCACGATTGCCCGCAGTTAGGGACAGCGAAGACAGCTAGGACAGCCAGGGAGCGGCCAGGGAGGTGGGGCCGCTGAGCCCGCGCCCCTTCAAGGGGCGCGGGGACTGTGCGATCAGCCACATCTCGGCCGCGGTGCGAGGACGGCCTTGCCGGGCAGGGCGTGGCTTGGCCCGGCGCGGGACGTTACGCCTTGCGGAGGCGGAACGTCAGCGTCAGGGCCTCGTCCGTGAACGGGCTGCCGTACGTCTCGTCGACCTCGCCGGAGGCGAAGTCCGTCGCGAGGACCTCGTCCCCGATCAACTCCGAGTGCTCGGTCAGGGCCGCGGTCACCGCCGGGTCCGTTGCCGTCCAGCGGAGCGCGATCCGGTCGGCGACATCCAGGCCGCTGTTCTTGCGGGCCTCCTGGATCAGGCGGATCGCGTCGCGGGCGAGGCCCGCCCGGCGGAGTTCCTCCGTGATCTCCAGGTCCAGGGCGACCGTGGCACCGGAGTCGGAGGCCACCGACCAGCCCTCGCGCGGGGTCTCCGTGATGATGACCTCGTCGGGGGCGAGGGTGATGGTCTCGCCGTCGACCTCGACCGAGGCCGTGCCCGCGCGGAGGGCGAGGGACAGGGCGGCCGCGTCGGCGCCCGCCACGGCCTTGGCCACGTCCTGGACGCGCTTGCCGAACCGCTTGCCCAGGGCGCGGAAGTTGGCCTTGGCGGTGGTGTCCACCAGGGAACCGCCGACCTCGCTCAGCGACGCCAGCGAGCTGACGTTCAGCTCTTCCGTGATCTGGGTGTGCAGCTCGGGGTCCAGGGCGTCGAAGCCGCTCGCCGCCACCAGGGCACGCGACAGGGGCTGACGGGTCTTGACGCCCGACTCCGCGCGCGTGGCGCGGCCCAGCTCCACGAGACGGCGTACGAGCACCATCTGCTTCGACAGCTCCGGGTCGATGGCGGTCAGGTCCGCCTCCGGCCACGAGGCCAGGTGCACGGACTCCGGCGCGCCCGGGGACACCGGCACGATCAGGTCCTGCCAGACCCGCTCGGTGATGAACGGGGTCAGGGGGGCCATCAGCTTGGTGACCGTCTCGACGACCTCGTGCAGGGTGCGCAGCGCGGCCTTGTCGCCCTGCCAGAAGCGGCGGCGCGACCGGCGGACGTACCAGTTGGACAGGTCGTCGACGAACGCCGAGAGGAGCTTGCCGGCGCGCTGGGTGTCGTACGCCTCCAGGGACTGGGTCACCTGGTCGGTGAGGGCGTGGAGTTCGGACAGCAGCCAGCGGTCCAGGACCGGGCGGTCGGCCGGGGCCGGGTCCGCCGCGCTGGGCGCCCAGTTCGACGTACGGGCGTACAGGGCCTGGAAGGCGACCGTGTTCCAGTAGGTGAGGAGGGTCTTGCGGACGACCTCCTGGATCGTGCCGTGGCCGACGCGGCGTGCCGCCCAGGGGGAGCCGCCGGCCGCCATGAACCAGCGGACGGCGTCGGCGCCGTGCTGGTCCATGAGCGGGATCGGCTGCAGGATGTTGCCGAGGTGCTTGGACATCTTGCGGCCGTCCTCGGCGAGGATGTGGCCGAGGCAGACGACGTTCTCGTAACTGGACTTGTCGAAGACCAGGGTGCCGACCGCCATCAGCGTGTAGAACCAGCCGCGGGTCTGGTCGATGGCCTCGCTGATGAACTGGGCCGGGTAGCGGGACTCGAAGAGTTCCTTGTTCTTGTACGGGTAGCCCCACTGCGCGAACGGCATCGAGCCCGAGTCGTACCAGGCGTCGATGACCTCCGGGACGCGCGTGGCGGTGCTGCCGCAGCCGTCCTGGGGGCAGGGGAAGGTGACCGCGTCGATGAACGGGCGGTGCGGGTCCAGCTCCGACTGGTCGGTGCCGGAGAGCTGGGTCAGCTCCGTGCGGGAGCCGACGCAGGTGAGGTGGTTCTCCTCGCAGCGCCAGATCGGCAGCGGGGTGCCCCAGTAGCGGCTGCGGGAGAGCGCCCAGTCGATGTTGTTGTTCAGCCAGTCGCCGAAGCGGCCGTGCTTGACCGAGTCCGGGAACCAGTTCGTCTTCTCGTTCTCCTGGAGGAGACGGTCCTTGACGGCGGTGGTGCGGATGTACCAGGACGGCTGCGCGTAGTAGAGGAGCGCGGTGTGGCAGCGCCAGCAGTGGGGATAGCTGTGCTCGTACGGGATGTGCTTGAAGAGCAGGCCGCGCTGCTGGAGGTCCTCGGTGAGCTTTTCGTCCGCCTTCTTGAAGAAGACGCCGCCTACGAGGGGGACGTCCTCCTCGAAGGTGCCGTCGGGGCGGACGGGGTTCACCACGGGCAGGCCGTACGAGCGGCAGACCTTGAGGTCGTCCTCACCGAAGGCGGGGGACTGGTGGACCAGACCCGTACCGTCCTCGGTCGTCACGTATTCGGCGTTCACCACGAAATGGGCGGGCTCGGGGAACTCCACGAGCTCGAACGGACGTTGATAGGCCCAGCGCTCCATTTCGGCGCCGGTGAAGGTCTGGCCGGTGGTCTCCCAGCCCTCGCCGAGCGCCTTGGCGACGAGCGGCTCGGCGACGACGAGCTTCTCCTCGCCGTCCGTGGCGACCACGTAGGTGACCTCGGGGTGGGCGGCGACCGCGGTGTTGGACACCAGCGTCCAGGGCGTGGTCGTCCACACCAGGAGCGCGGCCTCACCGGCGAGCGGACCGGAGGTGAGCGGGAAACGGACGAACACCGAGGGGTCGACGACCGTCTCGTAGCCCTGCGCCAGCTCGTGGTCCGACAGGCCGGTGCCGCAGCGGGGGCACCAGGGGGCGACGCGGTGGTCCTGGACCAGCAGGCCCTTGTCGAAGATCTCCTTGAGCGACCACCAGACCGATTCGATGTACTCGGGGTCCATCGTGCGGTAGGGGTCGTTCAGGTCGGTCCAGTAACCCATGCGGGTCGTGAGCTCTTCGAAGGCGTCGGTGTGCCGGGTCACGGACTCGCGGCACTTGGCGTTGAACTCGGCGATGCCGTACGCCTCGATGTCCTTCTTGCCGTTGAAACCGAGCTCCTTCTCGACCGCCAGCTCCACGGGGAGGCCGTGGCAGTCCCAGCCGGCCTTGCGGGCCACGTGGTAGCCGCGCATCGTGCGGAAGCGGGGGAAGACGTCCTTGAAGACGCGCGCCTCGATGTGGTGGGCGCCCGGCATGCCGTTGGCGGTGGGCGGGCCCTCGTAGAACACCCACTCGGGGCGGCCCTCGGACTGCTCCAGGCTCTTGGCGAAGATCTTCTGCTCGCGCCAGAAGTCGAGCACCGCGTGCTCGAGCGCGGGCAGATCGACCTGGGCGGGCACCTGGCGGTACGTCGGCTCTGTCATGAGCGGGCTTCCTCCAACGGACTTGCTGCCTTCCGTCGGAGGGACGAGAGCTTCGATCCTTCGTACGCCGTGTGCGGCGCGCTCCCGCGGTACCACCCTCCTTGGCCCACCTGTGCGCCGTACGCGCCGGTGAGCCCCCTCATTGAGGTCGCGAAACCGGGTCTACTCGCCATGTCGCACGGACTGCGGCTTTCTTCCGGCGGCTCCGGGGTGATCTTCACATCGCGCTCGCCCCCGGGCTTCCACCGTCCCCGGGTCGCTCTGGGCTGCGTACGACGCTACTCGTCCCCATCCACGCTTTTCGCTCCGCCCAGTGTACGGCGCCGCACGGACAGCGGCCGACCGGTTTTCCGGCGGTCGCGGAAGGGGTGCGCCGGGTCTTCGGCCGGGTTTGCCGGTCGGGGGCGCGGTGACCTGCGGGGTGACCCGAATGGAGCGGGTCGGGCGTCCGGATCCTGGGACGACCGGCACGGCGGAATACCCGGCGGGGAGCTGGGCACAACGCTTGCAGGCTCGCCGCGCGACGGTCGTGGGGCGGTGGAATGGGTGGTCTGCCCCGTTGCCGCGGGACTCAGGTCGATTTATCGTCCCAGCACGATTCGCGTGCAAGATCACAATATGTGAAGGGGCCGCGGCCATGGTGGCGAAGAAGACCGCCGTACAGCAGTCGGCGTCCGGCAGATCCACGGTGGCCTCCGGCGGCGGAGACGAGGGTGAGAAGGCCGCGGCGGTGAAGGCGGCGGGCAGGAAATCGGTCGCCGAGAAGGCGGTCACGAAGAAGGCGGCGACGAAGAAGACGGTCACGAAGAAGGCGGCGACGAAGAAGACGGTCACGAAGAAGGCGGTGGCCAAGAAGGCCGCGCGAGAGAACGCCTTGGGGCAGAAGAAGGCCGGTGCCGGGAGGAGCGGTGCCGTGCGGGGGAGCGGCGGCGGGAAGGGCGCTTCCGCGAAGGGCGCGGTCAAGAAGAGCGCCACGAAGAGCACCTCCGACAGCACCACGAGAAGCACCGCGAAGAGTACGTCTGTGAAGAAGAGCACGGTCAAGAAGGCGGGCGCGGCCCAGGCCGCCGAGACGACGGGAGCCACGACGGTGGTTGCGAAGAACACTCCTGGTACGGCTACGGCGGCGAAGAAGCCCACCGCCGTCCCCAAGGCACGGCCCGCCGCGGTGGAGCCCGGCGAGCTCGCGGTACGCCCCGGTGAGGACCCCTGGAGTCCGGAGGAGGTCGCCGAGGCCCGGACGGAGCTGCAGTCCGAGGCGATGCGGCTGCGGGCCGAGCTGGAGGCCTCCGAGCGGGCGCTCACGGGCCTGATGCGGGACTCCGGGGACGGCGCGGGCGACGACCAGGCCGACACCGGGGCGAAGAACATCACGCGTGAGCACGAGCTGTCGCTCGCGCACAACGCGCGCGAGATGCTCGACCAGACCGAGCGCGCCCTGGAGCGGCTCGCCTCCGGCACGTACGGGCTCTGCGAGAACTGTGGCAATCCGATCGGAAAGGCGCGGATGCAGGCCTTCCCCCGGGCCACGCTGTGCGTGGAGTGCAAGCAGAAGCAGGAACGCCGCTAGCGATCGACGCCTGAGCCCCTGGTCCGCGGAGGTCGTGTCGTACCTTTGTCCTCAGTCAGGAACCTAGGTTGAGGGACTCACGTGGCAGAGGCGGAGCGCATCATCGGTACGCCGGACATTCCAGACGCGGCGGGGGCCGACCCGGAGCAGTCCGACGGCGAGAACGGCGCCGCGGAGGCCGACGCGGCCGCGCGGCCGCGCGGCAAGCGCCGGATCGCCGTGCTGTTCGGGGTCGCCGCGCTGGCGTACGCGCTCGACCTGATCAGCAAGATGATCGTGGTGGCGAAGCTGGAGCACCACGAGCCGATCGAGATCATCGGGGACTGGCTGAAGTTCGAGGCGATCCGCAACGCGGGCGCTGCGTTCGGCTTCGGCGAGGCCTTCACGATCATCTTCACGATGATCGCGACGATCGTGATCGTCGTGATCGCCCGGCTCGCCCGCAAGCTCTACAGCCTGCCCTGGGCGATCGCGCTCGGCCTGCTGCTCGGCGGCGCGCTGGGCAACCTCACCGACCGGATCTTCCGGTCGCCGGGTGTCTTCGAGGGTGCGGTCGTCGACTTCATCGCGCCCAAGGGTTTCGCGGTGTTCAACCTCGCGGATTCGGCCATCGTGTGCGGCGGCATCCTGATCGTGCTGCTGTCGTTCCGGGGGCTCGACCCGGACGGGACCGTCCACAAGGACTGAGGCCGGCCGTGAGGGCCGGGGCTGTTGGCGGGGGCCGCGCAGATCGGAGTTATCCACAGGTGCGGTCGGGGGCCTCTCACCCGTCCGGCATACTCGACGGGTGAGCACGATTCCCGAGATCCGTACCCTGCCCGTGCCCGACGGCCTGGAGGGCGAGCGTGTCGACGCCGCCATCTCCCGCATGTTCGGCTTCTCCCGTACCAAGGCGGCCGAGCTCGCCGCCGCGGGGAAGGTCACGGTCGACGGGTCGGTGGTCGGCAAGTCGGAGCGGGTGCACGGCGGGGCCTGGCTGGAGGTGGAGATGCCGCAGGCGCCCGCGCCGGTGCGGGTCGTCGCCGAGCCGGTCGAGGGCATGGAGATCGTGCATGACGACGATGACGTGGTCGTGATCTGCAAGCCGGTCGGGGTGGCCGCGCACCCGAGCCCCGGCTGGTCCGGGCCGACCGTCATCGGCGGGCTCGCCGCCGCCGGGTACCGGATCTCGACGTCCGGCGCCGCCGAGCGGCAGGGCATCGTGCACCGGCTCGACGTGGGCACCTCCGGCCTGATGGTGGTCGCCAAGTCGGAGTACGCGTACACGTCCCTGAAGCGCCAGTTCAAGGAACGGACCGTCGACAAGCGGTACCACACGCTGGTCCAGGGGCACCCCGACCCGACGAGCGGCACCATCGACGCGCCCATCGGGCGGCACCCGAACCACGACTACAAGTGGGCGGTCATCGCCGAGGGCAAGCCGTCCGTCACGCACTACGACCTGGTCGAGGCGTTCCGCGCCGCCTCCCTGCTCGACATCAAGCTGGAGACCGGGCGCACCCACCAGATCCGCGTCCACATGTCCGCCCACCGGCACCCGTGCGTGGGCGACCTGACGTACGGCGCCGACCCGACGCTCGCCAAGCGGCTCGGTCTCACCCGCCAGTGGCTGCACGCCGTACGGCTCGGCTTCGAGCACCCCGGGGACGGGAGCTGGGTCGAGTTCGAGAGTGACTATCCGGCCGACCTGCAGAAGGCCCTGGACAAGGTCCGGGAGGAGACGTACGCGTGAGTGCGGAGCCGGTGTCCTACGTGGTGCGCGTCGCCGACGGTCCCGGCGATCGCGAGGCGTGCTTCGCGGTGCGCAAGGAGGTCTTCGTCGTCGAGCAGGGCGTGCCGGAGGACCTGGAGTACGACGCGTACGACGCCGGGGCCGTGCATGTCCTCGCCGTACGGGACGACGGGGTGCCGCTCGGGGCCGGGCGGTTGCTGTACGGGGAGGCCGCCGCCGGCAAGACCGGTGGTGCGGCTGGTGTGGGTTCGCTGGGGCGGCTGGCGGTCGTCCGGGAGGCTCGTGGGCTGGGGGTCGGGGTCGCGCTGGTGCGGGCCGTCGAGGAGGCGGCACGGGCGCGTGGGCTGACGGCGGTGGATCTGGGGGCGCAGACGCATGCGCTCGGCTTCTACGAGCGGTTGGGGTATGTGGCGTACGGGGCGGAGTTCCTGGACGCGGGGATACCTCATCGGGCGATGCGGCGGAGTCTGTAGGGGCGAGGGCGCGGGCGGAATGGGTGAGATGGGCGGGGCGGGGCAGGCGGGGGCTGTGGAGCTGAACGTCTAGATCTCGCCGGAGTGCTGCACGTGGATCAGTTGGCCCTCTTTTTCGTGTTGTTGCTCGGGGCCGTGATCAGTGTGCCCGTGGGGGAGCGGCTGAAGCTGCCGGCGCCGGTGCTGATGACGTTGCTGGGCATCGCGCTCGCCGTGCCGGGGTTCGTGCCCAACGTGGAGCTTCCGCCGGAGTTCATCCTGCCGCTGCTGCTGCCGCCCTTGCTGTACGCGGCGGTGCGACGGACCTCGTGGCGGCAGTTCGCGGCGAACCGGCGGCCGATCTTCCTGCTGGCCGTGGCGCTCGTGTTCGTGACCACCGCCGTGGTCGCCGCCGTGGCGAACGCGATCGTGCCCGGGCTCCCCATCGCGGCGGCCGTGGCGCTCGGCGCGCTCGTCGCGCCGCCCGACCCGGTGGCGGCGACGGCCGTGGCGGGACAGCTCGGGCTGCCGCGCCGACTGGTGTCGATCCTGGAGGGCGAGGGACTCTTCAACGACGTCACGGCCATCGTGCTCTACCACGTCGCCATCGCGGCCGCCGTCAGCGGATCCTTCTCCTGGCCCCGGGCCGCGCTCCAGCTCGTGCTGTCGGCGGTTGTCGCCGTCGCCGTGGGGCTCGGGCTCGGCTGGGCCGCCAACAAGCTGATGGACTTCCTCGAGGACGCCACGCTGCAGATCGGGCTGACCCTGCTCGTGCCGTACGCGTCGTACGTGATGGCCGAGGAACTGCACGGCTCCGGGGTGCTCGCGGTGCTCACGACCGCGATGTTCCTCGCGGAGTACGCGCTCGGGGCGGACGACGTCCTGACGCGGCTCGCCGGGCACACCGTCTGGGACGTCGTGGACACGCTGGTCACCGGCGTCGCCTTCGGGCTGGTCGGGCTGGAGCTGCACAACGCGATCCGGACGGCGTCCGGGCGGTGGGGCGAGATGCTCGGCTGGGCGGCGGCTGTCGTGGCCGTCGTCGTGCTCGTACGGCTGGTGTGGTTGCTGCCGGCGACGTGGCTGGCGCGGCGGTTGCACGCGAAGCGGGACTACGACGAGGAGATCCCGATGTCGTGGCGCGAGACCGTGGTGATGTGGTGGTCGGGGATGCGGGGGGTCGCGTCCGTGGCGTTGGCGCTGGCGATTCCGTTGGAGACGGACAGTGGGGCGCCGTTTCCCGACCGGGACGAGATCGTGTTCATCGCGTTCGGGGTGATCATGGCGACGCTCGTGCTGCAGGGGCTCACTCTGCCTTGGCTGGTGCGGCGGTTGGGGGTGCGGGCGGACGAAGGGGTCGAGAAGGAGTTCGAGAAGGCGTTGGCCGTGCGGGCGGCGAAGGCGGCGAAGCGACGGCTCAAGGAGATCGAGGAGGTGGAGGAGCTGCCGGAGGAGTTGTCCGAGCGGTTGTTGCGGCGGGCCTTCGAGATCGGGGTGCGGATCAGTCCGGAGGTGGGGGAGGAGGAACGGCGGGAGGGGCATGAGCAGCGGGTGCGGCGGCTGCGGAGGATGCGGCGGATCCAGGGGGAGATGCTGAGCGCGGCTCGGCATGAGGTGTTGGCCGCGCGGAGTGAGCCGGGGGCGGATCCTGAGGTGGTGGATCGGGTGCTGCGGCATCTGGATGTGCGCAGCCTTCGCTGACGCGGCGGGGGGTTGCTTGCCCACCCACGCGCCACCCGGCACTCCTTGGTGGAGGAGTGCGGGTTTCCCGTGGGGGTTGATCGCCGTTGGCGGCTGCGGCCGTGGGGTCGTTGGCCTGCGGCCTGCGGCCTGCGGCCTGCGGCCTGCGGCCTGCGGCCTGCGGCCTGCGGGCGAGGGTGTGGGCTGTGGGCTGGGGGAGGTTGTGGGCTCGGCGGTGACGCGGGTGTGCTCGCGTCCGCCACTGCGGCGGCTTGGGATCTGCATGGTGCAGGGCGACCAGTTGGCCGAGTGCTGTGACCGACGTGCCGTCCCAGCCGGTTCGGCGGCCGTACGGCGGGGCCGAGGCTGCGGGTGCTGGTGAGGGCTGGTGGGCGGGGGCGGTTTTGTTGGGGCGGTGGTGGCTGCGTCCCGGCCACGGTGCACTCGGACCCTCGGCCAGGGCCGCGGCCGTGGTCACGGTCCGCTCGGCCCATGGCGACAGCGGCGATCCACTTGCTCAATGGGGACGCAGGCCCCGACCCGACCCCGGCCCTGGTCTTGGCCCCTCGGTCGTTCCCGGTCGCGGCTCAAAGGCTCCCGTGTTCACCCCTGCGGGGCGGCGCCCGTGTGAAGGCGCCGCCCCGTGCTCAGCCCCGGTCCGTCGGCCTCGGGGGTTCGTGGACGCGGCCTCGGGTGATGCGGCGGGCGGCGCCGTCCATGTGGGCGTGGGGGTGGCTCGGGGGGAGGATCGCGTCGGCGGTGTTGACGCGGGGGAGGGCGTAGGGGTGGCTCTCGGTGAGCCAGTTGATGAGTTGTTCGCGGACGGTGACGCGGACGGTCCACAGGTCGTCCGGGTCCTTGGCGGTGACCAGGGCGCGGACCTCCATGGTGGACGGGGTCGAGTCGGTGACGGTCAGGTCGTAGTGGCGGCCGTCCCACGCGGGGCAGCCGCGCAGGATGTCGCGGAGCCGCTCGCGCATCTCGGGGAGCGGCGCGGCATGATCGACGTGGAGGAAGATCGTGCCGGTCATCTGGGCGCCGCCGCGGGACCAGTTCTCGAAGGGCTTCGAGGTGAAGTACGACACCGGCATCGTGATGCGGCGCTCGTCCCATGTGCGGACCGTCAGGAAGGTGAGGGTGATCTCGTCGACCGTGCCCCACTCGCCCTCCACCACGACCACGTCACCGAGGCGGACCATGTCGCCGAAGGCGATCTGCAGCCCGGCGAAGAGGTTGCTCAGCGTGGACTGGGCGGCGATACCGGCGACGATGCCCAGCAGTCCGGCCGAGGCCAGCAGTGAGGCGCCGGCCGCGCGCATCGCCGGGAAGGTCAGCAGCATCGAGGCCACGGCCACCACACCGACGATCGCCGAGACCACCCGCATGATCAGCGTCACCTGGGTCCGAACCCGGCGCACTCGGGCCGGATCGCGGTGGGCGCGGGCGTAACGGCTGTACGTCGTCTCCACTATCGCCGCCGCGATGCGGATCACCAGCCAGGCCGTCGCCCCGATCAGCACCAGCGTCAGGGTCCGGCCGATGGCGGTCCGGTACTGCTCCAGCATTTGCGCCTCGTCGTACGACGCTCTGAGGAAGGCAGCGCACAGGACCAGTTGGTAGGGGATGCGACCGCGGCGCAGCAGGCCCCACAGAGGTGTCTCGTGGTGCCGCTCGTCCGCCTTGCGCAGCAGCAGATCGGTCGTCCAGCCGATGAGCAGCGTGAGGACGACCGAGCCACCGATGACGATCAATGGGCGGAGTAGATTCTCCATGCCTTCGAACGTAACCGGCCGCACGGGGTGATGAACATGTGACTTCGGCCGCCCTCGGGGTATGGGCGCCGGGACTCGTTGTCACACCCGGCTGGCACGATGGCCTCATGAACATCGTGCTCTTCCACTCGTCCTACGGTCTGCGGCCCGCCGTGCGCCAGGCAGCGGACCGGCTGCGCGCCGCCGGACACGAGGTCCGGACCCCCGACCTCTTCGACGGGCGGACGTTCGACACGGTCGAGGAGGGCATGGCCTTCAACGAGGAGCTGGGAAGAGAGGAACTGCTCAAGCGGGCGGTGCTGGCCGCCGCTCCCTACTCCGAGCGAGGGCTCGTCTACGCCGGGTTCTCGCTCGGCGCCGCGACCGCGCAGACCCTCGCCCTGGGCGACAGGAACGCGCGCGGGCTGCTGCTCCTGCACGGCACGTCGGACATCGCCGCCACCGCCTCCGTGGACGATCTGCCCGTCCAGCTGCATGTCGCCGAGCCCGACCCCTTCGAGCCGGACGACTGGCTGAGCGCCTGGTACCTCCAGATGCGCAAGGCCGGCGCCGACGTCGAGGTCTACAGATACGCCGGCGCCGGGCACCTCTACACCGACCCCGAGCTGCCCGACTACGACGAGGAGGCAGCCGAGGCCACCTGGCGGGTGGCCCTCGGCTTCCTCGAAACCCTCTGAGACCCGTTCGGGGGCGTTCCGGGGCCGAGGCCGCCGGTGCCTACGAAGGGCGTACGGAGGCCGCTACACGGGGTCGTACGTCCGCTCCACCTTCTGCGTCCCGCTGCGCGTGCGGTACGAACGCGCCCAGGACGACGTCGCGTCGGCCTTCGTGCGGTCGGAGAGGACGTAGAAGTCCATCTGCGCGCGGGCGGCGGTGATGTCCAGGACGCCGTAGCCGTGCCGGTCGGTGTCGACCCAGTGGACGTGGCGGTTGGCGGCGCGGATCAGCGGGGAGGCCACGGCGGAGACGGTGCCTTCGGGGACCTTGACGAGGTCGTCGAGGTTGTCGGAGGTGACCGAGGTGACGACGAACTCGGTGGCGGCGGAGGCCGACAGCGGATATGTACCGGCGTTGACCGGTACGTCGTTGGCCCAGGCCATGTGGATGTCGCCGGTGAGGAAGACGGTGTTGGTGATCGCGTTGGTCCGCAGATGGGCCAGGAGTTCGCGGCGGTCGTCGGTGTAGCCGTCCCACTGGTCGGGGTTGAGGGCGAGGCCCTCCTTCGGCAGGCCGAGCAGCTCGGCGAGGGGCTCGAAGAGGTCGGCGGTGAGGTTGCCCAGGGCGAACGGGGCGATCATCACCGAGTTGCCGACCAGCCGCCAGGTCGTGTCGGAGGACTTCAACCCCGACTTCAGCCAGTCGAGCTGGGCCCGGCCCGTCAGGGTGCGGTCCGTGTCGTCGACCTCGCCGTCGCCTATGCCCACCTGCTGCGAGCGGAAGGAGCGCAGGTCGAGCAGGGAGAGGTCGGCGAGCTTGCCGAAGCGCAGCCGGCGGTAGGTGGTGCCCGCGATCGCCGGGCGCACCGGCATCCACTCGAAGTACGCCTGCTTGGCCGCCGCCTGGCGGGCCGCCCAGGTGCCTTCCGTGCCCTCGGTGTGGTTCTCCGCGCCGCCCGACCAGGCGTCGTTGGCGATCTCGTGGTCGTCCCAGATCGCGATGACCGGTGCGGCCGCGTGCAGGGCCTGCAGGTCCGGGTCGGTCTTGTAACGGGCGTGCCGGACGCGGTAGTCGGCGAGGGAGACGATCTCGTGGGCGGGCGCGTGCGGTCGTACGACCTTGTCGCGGGTGCCGTACTCGCCTGTGCCGTACTCGTAGATGTAGTCGCCGAGGTGCAGCCACGCGTCCAGGTCGCCGCGGGCGGCGAGATGGCGGTAGGCGGCGAAGTGGCCGCCCTCCCAGTTGGCGCACGAGACCACACCGAAGCGCAGGCCGGCGGTGGAGGCGTCGGCGGCCGGGGCGGTGCGGGTGCGGGCGGTGGGCGAGTCGGTGCCGCCGGCGGAGAACCGGAACCAGTAGTCCGTAGCGGGCGCGAGGCCGCGTACGTCCGCCTTGACGGTGTGGTCGGAGGCGGCGGTCGCGGTGGTCGAGCCCTTGGCGACGATGTTCGTGAACGCCTTGTCCAGGGCGACGGTCCAGCCGACCTCGATGTCCGGGCCGAGCCCGGAGCCCGGTATCGCGGCGGCGGTGGGAGTCACCCGGGTCCACAGCAGGATGCCGTCGGGCAGCGGATCGCCGGAGGCGACGCCGTACGGGAACGCCGGGGCATCGGCGGCGCTCGCCGGGAGCGCGGCGGCCAGCGGCGCCGCCAGGACGGCTCCGGCCGCGGCCGCCTTGACGACCGCGCGGCGGCTCGGCACGGCGGACGCGGGGCTGGGCTGGGTGGGAGAAGTGTGGTGGGAGTGAGATCTGCGACTGGTCACGCCGGATGAGATTACTGATCGGTAGGGCTCTGGGTAAGGCAAAGAGCGCGAAATCCGCTCAACGTTCAGTCCGGCGTGTCCTGTTCGTCGGCCGGCGCGCTCCGGCCGCCGCTCGCGCGGAAGCGGCCGGCTCGTGTTCTGCCTGGCAGGGCGTCAGTCGATGCGAGGTCCGGCCCGAGGGCTACCGCAAGCGTCGAGCCGTACACCGCGCCGTAGCCGCCGTCTTCGCCGTAGGGCGGTCGCCCCGGAGGATCATTCCGGGGCGACCGCCCTGCGACGCGGGCCTCGCGGCGGCTACTTGGTGATCCCCGCGTCCTTCAGGGCCGTCTCCCACTGCGCGACCGAGGACGGGTTGGTGATCGTCTTGTCGTTGATCTTGATGGTCGGGGTCGATTTGACCCCCTTCGCGTCGTCGAAGGACTTGCTCATCCGCATCGCCCAGGCGTCGTAGGTGCCCTTCTCGACCGCGGCCTGGAACTTCTTGTTGTTCTTCAGCGCGTCGACGGTGTTCGCCACCTTGATCAGATAGCTGTCCTTGGCGAACTCGTCGGTCGACTCCTCCGGGTGGTACTTCGCCGAGTACAGCGCGGCCTTGTAGTCGAGGAAGGCCTCGGGGCTGACGTTCAGGGCGGCGCCGAGCGCGCTGAGCGCGTTCTTCGAGCCCTCGCCGCCGAGGTTGCCGTCGAGGAACGTACCGAGGGTGAAGGAGAGCTTGTAGTCGCCGTCCTCCATGCCCTTGTCGACCGTCTCGCCGACGGTCTGCTCGAAGCTGGCGCAGGCCGGGCAGCGCGGGTCCTCGTAGAGATGGACGACGTTGTCGGACTTGGAGTCCCCGATCAGCACAGTGGTGCCGTTCTTGCCCGAGGTGTTGGCCGGGGCGACCACCGTGGCGTCGGCGGCCGCCTCCCACTTCGTGGGCTTGCCGTTCTGGACGACGGCGTAGCCGATGCCGCCGGCTATCGCGAGGACCGCGACGACCGAGGCCCCCACGATGGCCTGTCGCCTGACCTTCGCGCGCTTGGCCTGCCGCTCGCGCTCCAGGCGCAGCCGCTCACGGGCCGCAGTCTTCGCCTCTTTGCTGTTCCGCTTGCTCATGTGGATGAACTCCCTGGGGACGCGCACGACGCGGTGCGCGGATACGTGTGGTGGGACCTGCTCGTGCTCAGGTGGTGGTCACGCGAAGGTGACCGAAGGGGTCACGCGAAGGTGACCGAGCACGGCGGTCCACGCCGTCCGAGGGAGTGCGCGTGGAGGAGGGTGCGGGCGGTGGCCGTACGGTGCGCGGTGCGCGTCGGCCGGAACTCCGCCCGGGCGGGCCGCACCATGACCACGGCGACCGCGATCAGCAGCGGCCGGAAGCCGGCGGCGACCGCGGCCTCCAGCAGCTGAGCCAGCGCCCGCTCGCCCCGCCGCAGCCAGGCCGCCGCCAGGAGTCCCACGCCGATGTGTGCCGCGAGCAGCAGCCAGGCGGCGGCCGGACCGGTGCCCGCCAGGAGGGTGGCCGCCCGCTCGGAGCCGCCGGTCACGCGCGTCAGCGGCGCGCCCACGCTGCCGCCACCGCACAGCACATCGAGCCCGACCTGCCGCAGCGGGCCGGTGACCGGGCCGCCCGCCTCGCCGTAACAGGCGTGCTGGCCCGTGGTGAACACCGTGTCGGCGGCCAGCTCCAACGGGATCAGTACGCCGGCGATCCGACCGAAGCCGCGCTCACGGCCGGCCAGCGCGTACGAGACGGCGAAGACGGCGGCGGCGATCGCGGCGACGGTGGTCAGCGGCAGCGGGACCCTGGACAGCAGCACGTGCGACGCGGTGCCGAGCGTCACGACGAGTGTCGTGAACAGCGCCGCGCGTACGGCTCTGAAGTGGGTCCCGGATATGTCCATGGCGTTGGAGAGTCTCCCACGTACACCCGTAAGGGACCGCTAAAAGGCCCCTGTGAGTGACGGACGTCTACAGGCCGGGGATCCGCCCGTTGCGGAACAGGTCCACGAAGATCTGGTGGTCCGTACGCGCGCGTGCGCCGTACGCGTGCGCGAAGTCCACCAGGAGCGGCGCGAAGCCCTCCTCGTCGGCCGCGATCGCCGCGTCGATGGCCCGCTCCGTGGAGAACGGGACCAGGGACTGTCCGGTCAGGTCGTCCGCCGCCGCGTGCATCGTGGCCGTGGCCCGGCCGAGGTCGGCGACGACCGCCGCGATCTCCTCCGGGTCGTCGATGTCGCTCCAGTCCAGGTCCACCGCGTACGGCGACACCTCGGCGACCAGCTGCCCGGCGCCGTCCAGCTCGGTCCAGCCAAGCCACGGGTCGGCGTGCGCCTGCAACGCCCGCTGCGAGATCACCGTGCGGTGGCCCTCGTGCTCGAAGTACTCCCGGATCCGCTGGTCGGTGATGTGCCGGGAGACGGCCGGGGTCTGGGCCTGCTTGATGTAGATCACGACGTCGTTCTCCAGCGCGTCGCTGTTGCCCTCCAGCAGGATGTTGTACGACGGCAGTCCCGCCGAGCCGATGCCGATGCCCCGGCGGCCGACGACGTCCTTCACGCGGTAGGAGTCCGGGCGGGTCAGGGAGGACTCCGGGAGCGTCTCCAGATAGCCGTCGAAGGCGGCCAGCACCTTGTAGCGCGTGGCCGCGTCCAGCTCGATGGAGCCGCCGCCCGGCGCGAAGCGGCGCTCGAAGTCACGGATCTCCGTCATCGAGTCCAGCAGGCCGAAGCGGGTCAGCGAGCGGGCGTCACGCAGCGCGTCCAGGAGCGGGCCCTCGGCGGTGTCCAGCGTGAACGGCGGCACCTCGTCCCGTTTGGCGCCCGCCGCCACGGCGTGGATGCGCTCGCGGTAGGCGGCCGCGTAGATCTCCACGAGCTCCGTGATCTGCTCGTCGCTGAGCGCCTTCGCGTACCCGATGAGCGCCACGGAGGCCGCGAAGCGCTTCAGGTCCCAGGTGAAGGGGGCGACGTACGCCTCGTCGAAGTCGTTCACGTTGAAGATCAGGCGGCCCGTGGAGTCCATGTACGTGCCGAAGTTCTCCGCGTGCAGGTCGCCGTGGATCCACACGCGCGAGGTGCGCTCGTCGAGGTACGGGCCGGACGCCTTCTCCTCGTCGAGGTCGCGGTAGAAGAGGCACGCCGTACCCCGGTAGAACGCGAAGGCCGAGGCCGCCATCTTCCGGAACTTCACGCGGAACGCGGCCGGGTCGGCGGCCAGGAGCCGGCCGAAGGCGGTGTCGAAGACGGCGAGGATCTCCTCGCCGCGTCGCTCGTCGTCGAGCTGCGGAACCGACATCGCTGGGTGCCTCCTGGTGGATCACGGGTGGGTCGGCTTTTCAACGTCCGAGGCGTCGAGGGAGTGCCCACGACTCCTCCCCGAAAGGTACGGGGGAGACCCCTCCTCGTGTCAGTGCCGAGGCATAGACTTCGACGCTGTCCCCCAGACTGTCCGCAGCCCGTGGGGAAGCCGTTCACGCCTGTTTCCTTCTGTGTCCCTTGGAGGCCGAAGCCGTGTCAAAGCCGCCGTTCACGCACCTGCACGTCCACACCCAGTACTCGCTGCTGGACGGTGCCGCGCGGCTCAAGGACATGTTCAACGCGTGCAACGAGATGGGCATGACCCATATCGCCATGTCCGACCACGGCAACCTCCACGGGGCGTACGACTTCTTCCACTCCGCGAAGAAGGCCGGCGTCACCCCGATCATCGGCATCGAGGCGTACGTCGCCCCCGAGTCCCGGCGCAACAAGCGCAAGATCCAGTGGGGCCAGCCGCACCAGAAGCGGGACGACGTGTCCGGTTCGGGTGGTTACACCCACAAGACGATCTGGGCGGCGAACAAGACGGGCCTGCACAACCTCTTCAAGCTCTCCTCGGACGCGTACGCCGAGGGCTGGCTGCAGAAGTGGCCCCGGATGGACAAGGAGACCATCTCCCAGTGGTCCGAGGGCCTCATCGCCTCCACCGGCTGCCCCTCCGGTGAGCTGCAGACCCGGCTGCGCCTCGGCCAGTTCGACGAGGCCCTGAAGTCGGCCGCCGAGTACCAGGACATCTTCGGCAAGGACCGCTACTTCCTGGAGCTGATGGACCACGGCATCGAGATCGAGCACCGGGTCCGCGACGGCCTCCTGGAGATCGGCAAGAAGCTCGGCATCCCCCCGCTGGTCACCAACGACTCGCACTACACCTACGCGCACGAGGCGACCGCCCACGACGCCCTGCTGTGCATCCAGACCGGCAAGAACCTCTCCGACCCGGACCGCTTCAAGTTCGACGGCACCGGCTACTACCTGAAGTCCACGGACGAGATGTACGCCATCGACTCCTCGGACGCCTGGCAGGAGGGCTGCGCCAACACCCTGCTGGTCGCCGAGCAGATCGACACCACCGGCATGTTCGAGGCCAAGAACCTCATGCCGAAGTTCGACATCCCCGAGGGCTACACCGAGGTCACCTGGTTCCAGGAGGAGGTCCGCCGGGGCATGGCCCGCCGCTTCCCCGGCGGCGTCCCCGAGGACCGCCAGAAGCAGGCCGAGTACGAGATGGACGTCATCATCCAGATGGGGTTCCCGGGGTACTTCCTCGTCGTCGCCGACTTCATCATGTGGGCCAAGAGCCAGGGCATCGCGGTGGGCCCCGGCCGTGGTTCCGCCGCCGGGTCGATCGTCGCGTACGCCATGGGCATCACCGACCTCGACCCGATCCCGCACGGTCTGATCTTCGAGCGGTTCCTCAACCCCGAGCGCGTCTCCATGCCCGATGTCGACATCGACTTCGACGAGCGCAGGCGCGTCGAGGTGATCAGGTACGTGACGGAGAAGTACGGCGCCGACAAGGTCGCCATGATCGGCACGTACGGCAAGATCAAGGCGAAGAACGCCATCAAGGACTCCGCGCGCGTGCTGGGCTACCCGTACGCGATGGGCGACCGGCTCACCAAGGCGATGCCCGCCGACGTCCTCGGCAAGGGCATCGACCTGAACGGCATCACCGACCCCTCCCACCCGCGCTACAGCGAGGCGGGCGAGATCCGGTCGATGTACGAGAACGAACCGGACGTGAAGAAGGTCATCGACACCGCCAAGGGCGTCGAGGGCCTGGTCCGGCAGATGGGTGTGCACGCGGCCGGCGTGATCATGTCCAGCGAGCCCATCGTCGACCACGCCCCGATCTGGGTGCGGCACACCGACGGCGTGACCATCACCCAGTGGGACTACCCGCAGTGCGAGTCGCTGGGCCTGCTGAAGATGGACTTCCTCGGCCTGCGCAACCTCACGATCATGGACGACGCCATCAAGATGGTGAAGGCCAACAAGGGCATCGACCTGGAGATGCTCTCCCTCCCGCTGGACGACCCCAAGACCTTCGAACTGCTCTGCCGCGGCGACACCCTCGGCGTCTTCCAGTTCGACGGCGGCCCCATGCGCTCGCTGCTCCGCCAGATGCAGCCCGACAACTTCGAGGACATCTCCGCCGTCTCGGCCCTCTACCGGCCCGGCCCGATGGGCATGAACTCGCACATCAACTACGCCGAGCGCAAGAACGGCCGCCAGGAGATCACACCGATCCACAAGGAGCTGGAGGAGCCGCTCGAAGAGGTCCTCGCGGTCACCTACGGCCTGATCGTCTACCAGGAGCAGGTGCAGAAGGCCGCCCAGATCATCGCCGGGTACTCGCTCGGCGAGGCCGACATCCTCCGCCGCGTGATGGGCAAGAAGAAGCCCGACGAACTGGCGAAGAACTTCACCATCTTCCAGGCCGGCGCCAAGAAGAACGGCTACAGCGACGAAGCCATCCAGGCCCTGTGGGACGTGCTGGTCCCCTTCGCCGGCTACGCCTTCAACAAGGCCCACTCCGCCGCGTACGGACTGGTCTCGTACTGGACGGCGTACCTCAAGGCCAACTACCCGGCCGAGTACATGGCCGCGCTGCTCACCTCGGTCAAGGACGACAAGGACAAGTCGGCGGTCTACCTCAACGAGTGCCGGCGCATGCGCATCAAGGTGCTCCCGCCGAACGTCAACGAGTCCGAGCACAACTTCGCCGCCCAGGGCGACGACGTGATCCTCTTCGGCCTCGAAGCCGTGCGCAACGTCGGTACGAACGTGGTCGAGTCGATCATCCGCAGCCGCAAGGCCAAGGGGAAGTACGCCTCCTTCCCGGACTACCTCGACAAGGTCGAGGCGGTCGCCTGCAACAAGCGCACCACGGAGTCGCTGATCAAGGCGGGCGCGTTCGACACGATGGGGCACACCCGCAAGGGCCTCACCGCGCACTTCGACTCGATGATCGACAACGTGGTCGCGGTCAAGCGCAAGGAGGCCGAGGGCCAGTTCGACCTCTTCGGCGGCATGGGCGAGGAGGAGAGCAACGAGCCCGGCTTCGGGCTCGACGTCGAGTTCACCACCGACGAGTGGGAGAAGACCTATCTCCTCGCCCAGGAGCGGGAGATGCTCGGTCTCTACGTCTCCGACCACCCCCTCTTCGGCCTGGAACACGTGCTCTCCGACAAGGCCGACGCGGGCATCGCCCAGCTCACCGGCGGTGAGCACGCGGACGGCGCGGTCGTCACCATCGGCGGCATCATCTCCGGCCTCCAGCGCAAGATGACCAAGCAGGGCAACGCCTGGGCCATCGCCACGGTGGAGGACCTGGCCGGTTCCATCGAGTGCATGTTCTTCCCGGCGACCTACCAGCTCGTCTCCACCCAACTCGTCGAGGACGCGGTCGTGTTCGTCAAGGGCCGCCTCGACAAGCGCGAGGAGGTGCCGAGGCTCGTCGCGATGGAGATGCAGGTCCCCGACCTGTCCAACGCGGGCACCAACGCCCCGGTGATCCTCACGATCCCCGCCACCCGGGTCACCCCGCCCATGGTCAGCCGGCTCGGTGAGATCCTCACCCACCACAAGGGCGACAGCGAGGTCCGCATCAGGCTCCAGGGCCCGACCAAGACGACCGTGCTGCGCCTCGACCGGCACCGGGTGAAGCCGGACCCGGCCCTGTTCGGCGATTTGAAGGTACTGCTCGGCCCGTCCTGCCTGGCCGGCTGAGCAAGCCCCGGCGGGCCGACGGGCGCAAGCGCGCGAGGGGCGCATCCGGTGTTCCGGACGCGCCCCTCGGTGTACCTGGGCTGCAACAGCCCGTCACGCATAGGTCAGTTGTGACCGAATCGCTTCTGCCGGCCCTTGCGGGCCATGTCGCCGGGGGTCACCTGGGTCGCGCGCTGCTCTGCCTGCGACTCCAGCGAGGACGGCTGGGTCTGCTGCTGACCACGCTCCGACTGCGGCTGCTTACGGTCCTGCTTCTTGTTCTTGGCCATGGTGATCTGCCTCCTGTGGGGGATCTAGGGGCCAGGGCCGCGACCAGACTCACATAGCACGACAACGCACGCATTTCGGAAAATCACCGTCCGTTACGAGAGTTGTCGGAGCGCGTGCCGGGTCGCCAGGCCGCTCGCGGCGAAGACGCCACGCCGAAGATCGAGTTCCGGCCGTTAACCTCCGCGTGGTCGGGCAGACTCGAAGGAAGCCCGAAGCAAACCTCCCGGAAAGAGGGTGGATCGCGTGGACCGCTGCATCGTCCTGGTGGACGCCGGGTATCTGCTCGGCGCGGCCGCCAGCCTCCTCGCCGGGGAACCCTCCCGCTCCCGCATCACCGTCGATCACGCCGCCCTCATCCAGGGGCTGCGCGAGCGCGCCGAGGCCGACACCGAGCGGCCGCTGCTGCGCATCTACTGGTTCGACGGCGCCCCCGACCGCGTGCCGCAGCCCGAGCACCGCAGGCTGCGCGTGATGCCCCGGGTGACCGTCCGGCTCGGCGCGCTGACCCGCAGCGACGGGCGGTGGGCGCAGAAGGGCGTGGACGCGGCCATGCACGCCGAGCTGACCGAGCTGGCCCGCAACCGTGCCTGCTCCGACGTGGTCCTGGTGACCGGCGACGGGGATCTGCTGCCGGGCATGATGGCCGCCAAGGAGCACGGCGTCGCCGTACACCTGTGGGCGGTGCAGGCCGCCGACGGCGACTACAACCAGTCCGAGGACCTGGTCGCCGAGGCCGACGAGCGGCGGGTGCTCGACCGGATGTGGATCACCAAGGCCGTACGGGCCAAGGAGGTCGGCGGGATCTGCGCGCCGCAGCCGGTGCCGCGGCCGGAGATCGCCGCGATTCTCTCGGCGCCGCTGCCCGAGTCGGCCCTCGCGGCAGCCGCCGAGCGGGCGCCCGGGGAGCCCGAGCCGGCGCCCGCGGGGCGCAACGGGACCGAGGAGCGGATGCCGGCCGCCAAGGGTGTGCCGACGCCGAAGGACCTCGCCGCCATGCGCGGGCCCGGGGCGCACGCCGCGCAGCATCCGGCGACCGCGACCCTGCGGTGGTCCTCCGACAAGGGGTGGGTGGACCGGCCCGGGGCCGCGGAGCCGCCGGAGGCGGCGGCCATGCCGACGCTGGCGCAGCTGACGACGGCGGAGCAGAGGTGGGCCGACCGGGAGGAGGACATCACGACCGTCGGGGGTGACCCCTTCGAGGTCGGGCAGGTGTTCGCCCGGCGGTGGATGGCGCGGCTGACCGATCAGTCCCATCTGCAGAAGCTGTCGGGGATGTATCCGCGCGTGCCGCATCGGGTGGACGGCGAGTTGTTGCGGTACGCGGCGCGGTTCGGGCTGCTGGCGCACAAGGACGACCAGATCGATGAGCACGACCGGTATGCGATCCGTGCGGGGTTCTGGCGGGAGATCGATGCGCGCACCGGGGTCGAGCACGCGCCGGCGGGAGAGCGGTGAGGGCGCCTCAAGGGCCGGGGCTGACTGTCCTTCGGTGACTGCGGGTTGATTCTGGCTGGTCGCGCAGTTCCCCGCGCCCCTGAAGGGGCGCGCTGCGGTGCCCCGGAGACAGGACGGCCCCCCGGACCCCGTAGGCTCGTTCCTCGTGAGTACGCGTACGGCACAGACGATCCGGCATGGTGGGGATGTCGTGTGTGCCGTGCGGGGGCTCACGAAGACGTATCCGGCCACTCGGGGGCGGCGGGGGACCCCGGGGACTCCCGAGGTGCGGGCCAACGACGCGGTGGCGTTGGAGGTCCGGCGCGGGGAGATCTTCGGGTTGCTCGGGCCCAACGGGGCGGGCAAGACCACACTCGTACGGCAGCTGACCGGGCTGATGCGCCCCGATGACGGCACCGTCGAGATCCTGGGCCATGACATCGTGCGGCACCCGGAGCGGGCCGCGCGGATCCTCGCGTACCTCGGGCAGGAGTCGACCGCCCTCGACGAGCTGACCGTGGCGCTGGCCGCGGAGACCACCGGGCGGCTGCGCGGGCTGGACGTACGGCCGGCGCGGGCCGAGCGGGACGCGGTGCTGGAGGAACTGGGGCTGACCGGGCTCGCCTCCCGGCCCCTCAAGAAGCTGTCCGGCGGGCAGCGGCGGCTCGCCTGTTTCGCGACCGCGCTCGTCGGGGAGCGCCCCCTGCTCGTGCTCGACGAGCCCACCAGCGGCATGGACCCGGTGGCCCGGCGGGCCGTGTGGGCCGCCGTCGACCGGCGGCGCGCCGAGTCCGGCACCACCGTCCTGCTGGTCACCCACAACGTCATCGAGGCGGAGACCGTGCTCGACCGGGTCGCCGTCCTCGACAAGGGCCGGGTCATCGCCTGCGACACCCCGGCCGGACTCAAGGAGCAGGTCGCCGGCGAGGTCCGCGTCGAGCTGGTCTGGCGGGAGAAGGCCCCGCTGGACGTGCCCGAGGTCGCCGCGCTCCGCCCGCGCGCCGTGGAGTCCGGGCGCCGCTGGACACTCCGGCTCGCGCCCGAGGAGGCGCGCGCCGTGGTGGCCACGGTGACCGGGGGCGCCGCCTTCGTGGCGCTCGACGACTTCACGCTCGCCACGCCGAGCCTGGAGGACGTCTACCTGGCGCTCGGCGGCAGCGAGGGCAGCGCACAGGGGCTGGTCAAGGGGTGAGGGACACGGGCGTGAGCCGGAGAACAGTCGGTGCGGGTGTGAACGGCAGGGCTGCCGCAGCCGTACGAAAATGGGCGACAGCCGAAGCGAAGAGGAGCAGCTCGACGTGAGTGTCGTACCCGCCGAGATCCTGCCGGGCAGCGCCCTGGCCGTAGAGGAGCGCGTGGAGCGCGGAGCCGCCGAGCTCGGGCCCCGCGCGCGCCTGTGGCCGTCGCTCTGCGCGGTGTACCGGGCGCAGCTCTCCCGGGCGCGGGTCGCACGGATCCCGCTGCTGTTCGTGGCCACGTTCCAGTCGATCGGGATCATGATCCTGATGCGCGGTGTGGTGGACGGCGGGGCCGAGGCGCACGCCGTGGTCGCCGGTTCGGCGGTGCTCGTGGTCGCCTTCGTCGCGCTGAACCTGCTGGCCCAGTACTTCGGGCAGCTGCGCTCCAGCGGCGGACTCGACCACTACGCGACGCTGCCCGTGCCGCCGGCAGCGGTGGTCCTGGGCGCGGCGGGGGCCTACGCCTCCTTCACCGTGCCGGGGACCCTCGTGACGGCCGTCTTCGGCTGTGTGCTCTTCGGGCTGCCGATGGCCCACCTCTGGGTGCTCGCCGCCGTGATCCCGCTCGCCGGGGCCGCGCTCGCCGGGCTCGGCGCCGCGCTGGGCCTGCTCGCCCCGCGCCCGGAACTCGCCACCGTGCTCGGACAGCTGGGCATGTCGGCGGCGCTGCTGCTGGGCGTGCTCCCGGCCGACCGGATGCCCGGGTTCATCCAGTTCGCGCGGGACCTGCTGCCCTCGACGTACGGCGTGGAGGCCCTCGCCCGGACGTTCGGGCCGAACCCCGACTGGGCGTTCGTGCTGCGTGACCTCGCCGTGTGCGCGGGGGTCGGCGTCGCCTCGCTCGCGGTCGCCACCTGGGCGTACCGCCGGGCCGCCGTCCGGTGACGCGGCGCACAGCCGGGCCTGGCACGATGGCAGAGTGACCGCACCGTTGACTCCCCCTCCGCCGCCGCACAACCAGCCGCCGAACGACCCCTGGGCTCCGCCGCCCACCAGCGGTGGGCAAGAGGGACAGCACCTCTGGTACGAGCCGGAGGAGCCGGCCGGTCCGGGGCTGCGGACCGAGCTGATCGAGGCCGCCGTCGTCACCGCCGTCACGGCCCTGCTCGGTGGGGCGCTGCTCGGCGTGCTGTGGTGGTGGCTCGCGCCGCACGTACCGCTCGTCTCCGACGGGTCGGCTGTCTACTTCAAGGACACCGAGGGCGAGCAGGCCGTCGGTGTCGACGGGACGTTCACGCTGCTGGCGCTGGGGGCCGGCGCCGTGAGCGCGCTGGTCGTCTTCCTGCTGCGGCGGCGTGGTGGTGTGCCCCTCGTCGTGGCGCTCACGGTCGGTGGGCTGCTGGGGGCCGTGCTGGCCTGGCGGCTCGGGGTGTGGCTCGGGCCCGGGACCGATGTCGCGGCGCGGGCGAAGGAAGTGGGGCAGGGCGTCACGTTCTCGGCGCCGCTCAAGCTGGCGGCGAAGGGGGCGTTGCTGGCGTGGCCGTTGGCGGGGCTGCTCGTGCATCTTGGGCTGACGGCGTTGTTCGGGCCGCGGGATCCCGAGTCCTTCGAGGGGGAGCGGGCGAAGGACGGGTACGGCGTGCCGGCCGCCTGACGCTTTTTCGCCCCCGCCGCCCCTACCCGTCCCTCCCCCACTCTCGGCTTCGCTCGAGCGGGAGGTGCCCCCACCAGGGGCTGCGCCCCTTCGACCCCGAGGGTGGGCTGTTCGGCTGCGGGTCCGGTGGGGGCTGGTCGCGCAGTTCCCCGCGCCCCTGAAAAGCAGGGGCTGCGCCCCTTGCTTTTCAGGCCCGCAGGGCCGTCGTCTTCAGGGG
>NZ_JBSFVC010000003.1:0-127611 GCF_053592095.1 Streptomyces sp. NPDC002787
TGGTTCATCGTTCGACTTGCATGTGTTAAGCACGCCGCCAGCGTTCGTCCTGAGCCAGGATCAAACTCTCCGTGAATGTGTACCCGTAATCGGGTGCAAACCACGAGAGCGGAACAGTCAGGCGGAATAAGCCCGACCGTTCACAGCGTCCTCGCTGTGTTTGTTTCAAAGGAACCTCGCCCCAACCGAGATGGCCGGGAACGGGGTATCAACATATCTGGCGTTGATTTTTGGCACGCTGTTGAGTTCTCAAGGAACGGACGCTTCCTTTGTACTCACCCGAGTCACTCTCGGGCTTTCCTCCGGGCGCTTCCCTTCGGTCTTGCGTTTCCGACTCTATCAGATCGTTTTCCGGTCCGATTTCCTCGGTGCCTTCCAGGTTCTCGCTTTCGCGTTTCCCTTTCCGGCGATTCCGACTCTATCAGATCCTTTCGGGCCTGATTCCCAGTCAGCGGGAGTTGTCTTCGCGGCTGTTGGGCCGTTCCGACGTTCCAAACCTTAGCGGATCTGCTCGGCAGTTCCCAATCGGGACTGTCGAACCCAAATCGAATTGAATTCGGGCGCGCCGAATTCACCCCGGTTGGGAGATCGTGCTGATTGGTTTGGGTGCCGCTTTAGCGGCTGAGGTGCTGTCGCAGAACCGTTACGGCTCCGCGGCAACCCGAAGAACTCTACGGATCGCGGGGTGGACTGTCAAGCCTCCCCAGGGTGACTCGCGGCCAAACCTTGGGCGCCCCTCAAGCGTACGGCTTCAGTCCAGGTCGGTGAGCCGGCCGCCGGCGTCCGGCTGGGCGTGCTCGACGCGGCGGAGTAGACGGGTCAGGACCTCGCCCAGGACGGTGCGTTCCAGGGGGGAGAGGTCCTGGAGGAGGTCCTCCTCGAAGACCGAGGCGAGGCGCATGGCCTCCAGCCACTTCTCGCGGCCCTCGGGGGTGAGCTCGACGATGACGCGTACGCGGTTGGTCTCGTCGCGCTCCCTCGTCACCAGGCCCTCGGCGACCATGCGGTCGATGCGGTGGGTCATGGCGGCCGGGGTGAGGCCGAGCCGCTTGGCGAGCTCGCTCGGGCCCATGCGGTACGGGGCGCCGGAGAGGACAAGTGCCTTGAGGACCTCCCACTCGGCGTTGCTGATGCCGAGCGCCGAAGTCTGGCGGCCGTAGGCGACGTTCATGCGGCGGTTCAGGCGGGAGAGCGCCGAGACGATCTTCTCGACCTGGGGGTCCAGGTCCTGGAACTCGCGCTGATAGGCGGCGATCTGCTCTTCGAGGGTCGGCTCGGTGCTGCCGGAGGTGCTCGGGGTGTCGCCCATGGGCGCAGTATGGCACGCCATCGCTTGGCGTCGAAGTCCTTCGACGTGTACTGTTTAGGTTCTAAGTTTTAGCTTCGAAGTCTTCAGTGCTAACGCTTGAGCGTTCCAGCGGGCGGCTTCCTCTACCTAGGCAGGTGAACGTGACCAGGGGGATGGGCGCAGCGATGCGCCGGATTCACGTGGGCAACGCGCTCGGCGCGTTCGGACTCGGCTTCACGGTCCCGTATCTGTACGTCTATGTGGCGCAGGTGCGGGATCTCGGTGCGATGACGGCGGGGCTCGTGCTCGCGGTGTTCGCTGTGGCCGCGTTGGTGGTGCTGCCGTTCGCCGGGCGGGCCATAGTCCGGCGTGGTCCGCTTCCGGTGCTGCTCGCCGCCCTGGTCACCGCTGCCGTCGGGTCGCTGAGCCTCGGGCTGGCCGCCGGCGCGACGTCCGTTCTGTTGTCCGCGGCGGCGCTCGGGGCCGGGCAGGCCGTGATGCAGCCGGCGCTCGCGACGATGATCGTGGACTGTTCGCGTGCGGAGACGCGGTCGCGGGACTTCGCGACGCAGTTCTTTCTGCAGAACCTCGGGCTCGGGGTCGGTGGGCTGATAGGCGGGCATCTCGTCGATGCCACGCGCGCGGGGTCCTTCACGCTGCTGTTCTCCATACAGGCGGCGATGTTCCTGCTGCTCGTCGGTGTGATGGCGACCGTGCGGATGCCTCGGGCGCCGAAGCTCGAGGGTGTGCCGGCGGGGGTGACGGCGAAGGGGAGCTGGAAGCAGCTGCTCGGCAACCAGGCCATGGTGCGGCTGTGTGTGCTGGGGTTCGTGCTGTTCTTCGCCTGCTACGGGCAGTTCGAGTCGGGGCTCAGCGCGTACGGGGTCGAGGCGGCCGGGATATCGACGTCCGCGCTCGGGACGGCGCTGGCGGCCAACACCGCGGTGATCGTGGTCGCGCAGTTCGCCGTGCTGCGGTTCGTCGCGCGCCGGAGGCGGTCGCGGGTGATCGCGGCCGTGGGGCTGATCTGGGCCCTGGCCTGGGGCGTGGCGGGCTTCGCGGGGTTGGGTCACGGCAGTCAGGAGATGGCCGTGGCCGCGTTCGTCTCGACGTACGCGCTGTTCGGGCTGGGTGAGGCGATGCTGTCGCCGACCGTCGCTCCGCTGGTCGCGGATCTCGCGCCGACCGGGATGGCGGGGCAGTACAACTCCGCCTTCGCGCTGGTGAAGCAGCTCGCGTTGGCCGTCGGTCCGGCGGTGGGCGGGCCGATGGGTGCCTCGCTGCACGCGCCGTACATCGTGGCGTTCCTGCTGTGTTCGCTCGGCATCAGCGTGCTGGCGCTGCGGCTCGGGCGGCATCTCACGGACGTGCAGGACCAGCCGTCGCTCGCGCGGAGCCGAGTGGTGGCCGAGGGTGGAGCCGCCTCGGAGCCGGTGGTGGCGCGGGCTTGATGCGCCGGCCCCTGGGGGCGTCGAGGGGGACGCCCCTCACGTCGCTCGGGCCTCGGTCACGCGGAGCTTGTGTGCGGAGAGGACGGCGGCGAGGAGTGCCGCGGCATAGGTCGCCGCGGCGAGTACGCCCAGTTGCCACCACGGGACGCTCAGGACGAAGCCGGAGATCTGGGAGGCGAGGACCACGCTGGGGAGCATGGCGATCACCAGGCCGAGCAGGGTGCTCACCGCGATGAGGACGGCGTGCTGGCAGAGCAGCACCTGGCGTGCCCAGCGCGGGGGGATGCCGACGGCGATCAGCCGGGCGAGGTAGCGGCGCAGGATGCGGGTCTGGCTGCGGGTGGCGGCCAGTACGGCGGCGAGAGCGAGGAGCACCAGGCCCACGGCGGTGGCCAGGAGTGCCGCCGGGGGTACGGGGTCGTCGGGTTCCACGTGGATCAGGACGGCTCCGGCGTCCATGCCGGCGTTGACGACGGCCTGTTGCAGGGCTCGGGCCTCGGTGTCGGGGACGCCGGTGACCATGATCGGTCCGTGGGTCTGGATCGGCAGGTCGAGCGAGTCCGCCGTGGCGCGGAGCATGATGCCGTCGGAGCCGGTCCGCCACTCGGCCGGGGAGACGTCGACGGGGGCCTCGGGCAGTTCGGCGGTGCTGCCGAGGACCTTGTCGCCCCGGCGGACGACGAGACGGGTGTGCGCGTTCGGGCCGGTGGGGGCGTCGGAGGCGTGCGCCCAGACCAGCAGGCCGCCGTCGCGCAGTACGGAGGTCTGGGTGGAGTCGAGTCGGCTGCCGATCAGCCGTTCGACGTCGGTGGGGGTGTCCGCGGTGAGCAGACTGCCGTCGTTGCCTTCGCGGCTGGCCATCCGGGGGTTGTCGGCGTCGCCGTCCATCAGGTAGCGCGGCTCCGTGCGGGGCAGGCCGTCCAGGGCGTTCGAGGCGTCGACCGCGCGGAGCAGTGCCTCGCCGGGCGGGAAGGTGTCGCTCTCGTGGCCGGCCAGCAGGACCTGGCCGGGAAGCACCGCGGGGTACGACTGTTTCTCGGCCGTGCGGATGAGGGTGTCCAGGAGGGTGACGTAGCCCAGCGAGGCTCCGAACAGGACGGTGAGGACGGCCAGGGCGGCGCAGGCCCTGGAGCGGTCGGCGGCGAGCTGGCGGCGGACCAGGCGTCGGCGGGGCCCGCCCTCCGGCAGGAGTCTGAGCACCCCGGAGAACACCTCGGGGATGATCAGCAGTACGGCGGCGATCAGGATGCCGGTGAGGATCATGGCCTGGGCGGGCGAGTCGACCCAGGTGGCGTACACCACGGTGGCGCACCAGGCGGCGACGGCCAGCAGGTGACGGGCGTCGCGGGCCCGGCGGCCGGACGGGCGGTCGGTGCCCTGGGCGCTGTCGTCCTCGCCGTGCGGACGGGCGGGTTCGTCGCGCCGGGTGCGGGCGAGGACCGCTCCGGCGACCAGGCCGGTCGCGAGGACCACGGCGAGCAGTCGCAGGGCGGGCGAGGCGAGGTCGTCGAGCGGGCCTGCCGGGTGGTCGAGCAGGTGGGAGATCAGCAGGCGGGCGCCGATCCCGACCACGACTCCGGCCACGGCTCCGCAGACGGCCGCGGCCAGTGACCAGGCCAGCGCGGCCAGGGCGGGGGCGACCGCCGCCGTCGTACGGGCGACGCCCACGGAGGTCAGGGAGGCCGTGGTGCGTCGGAAGCGGCGGCCGTTCAGGCCGAAGACCAGCAGGACGGCCGCCGCGGGCACCAGGAGCGAGGGGACGGTGTAGCCGGCCGGGGTCTTCTCGATCCAGGTCTTCTGTGGGCGGGCCACGACCTGGTCCCTGGTGACCAGGGTGGCGGCCACGGCGTTCTGGCCGTCCTGGCGGATCGCGTCGGCTTCCGGGCTGTCGGTCCGGCCCTCGGCCCAGGTGCGGGCCGCGGCGGTGAACGCGTCGACGACCGCCTGCTCCCGGTCCCCCGCCCACAGCACGTCCATCTGGGCGGTCAGCACGGGGAATCCCTTGCTGAGGGCGGGGTCGAGTCCGGCCCAGGTGCCCGGTCCGAGCAGCAGGTTGGTGGTGCCGGCGGCCCGGTCGTCGACGGTGGCGACGACCTTGAGCCGGACGTCGCCCAGCACCGTGAGGGTCTCCCCCACCGGGGTCCGCACGTCGCCCGGCTCGGTGACGGCCACCTCGCCCGGCCGGCTCGGCCACTTGCCCGACAGCAGTTCGTACCGCTCGGGGTACGGCCGGGAGGTCCAGTCGCTCTCCAGTGCCGTCACATTGCGGGCCGGTGTGGTGTTCAGCTGGACGTCGGTCGCGCTGAGCACGACCTCGGGGTGCGTGGCCCCGGCGTCGCGCACGCGGGACCGGAGGTCGGCGAGGAACGTGTCGTCGCCCGGCGACAGGGACACCCCGCTGCCGTAACCGACTTTGGCGCCGAAGCGGCCCAGTTCGTTGTCGGCGACCTGTTCGCCCGACAGGGACAGCGTCCGCAGGGTGACGAACATGCCCATCACCAGCAGCGCGGCGACGAACACGATCGCCACCGACCTGGCCAGCGCCCGTGAGCGGGCCAGCCGCCGGGCGATCCGGGAGGTCAGGCGGGCCCGGTCGGCGAACGTCATACGGCCGTACGGCGTGCGGCCGTGAGCCGTACGGTCGTCAGCCGTGCCCTCGTCGGCCGGGCGGTCTTCTGTCGGGCGGTCTTCTGTCGGGCGGTCGTGGGTCATGCGGCGCCGTGCCCCCGGGTGGTCTGCGTGGTGGTCACGAGCGGGATTCCAGGCGGCCGTCGACGACCTCGTAGACCGTGTCGGCGAAGTCGCGACAGCGCGGGTCGTGCGAGCAGATCACGGCCAGTACGCCGTCGTCGCACAGTTTCCGGAACAGCTCGAACAGTTCGCGTGTGGTCGTTGAGTCCAGGGCGCCGGTCGGCTCGTCCGCGAGCAGGACCGAGCGCTGTCCGGTGAGCGCTCGCGCGACGCCCACCCGCTGCCGCTGTCCGCCGGACATCTGCCACGGCAGGCGGTCCTCCAGCCCGGCCAGGCCGACGCGGGCCAGTTCGGCCAGCGCCTGCTCACGGGCTTCGGCGACCGGGAAGCCACATGCCTCCAGGGGCAGCGCGACGTTCTCCACCGCGCTGAACTCCTCGATCAGGTTGTGCTCCTGGAACACCACACCGACGGTGCGCAGCCGGAGATCCGCGCGCCGCGCCTCGTCGGCCGTGCTCACGTCGACGCCGCCGACCCGGATCTCGCCGGAGTCGGCGAGGTCCAGGCCGGCGAGCAGATTCAGCAGGGTCGACTTGCCGGAGCCGCTGGCACCGTAGATGCACACGAACTCCCCCGCCCGGGCGGTGAAGTCCACGTCCCGCGCGGCCCATACGGTCTCGGCCGCGGAGTGGTAGGCCTTGCACACTCCGCTCGTCCGGACGAGCGGTGCGCCAGCGGCTGTCGTCAACTCAGCACCCGTTCCTTGTACGCCACGAGGTGATCTCGTCGCTGTTCCAGGGGGCGACGTTGTCGTCGGTGTCGTTCCTGTGCATGTCCTGCTTGTCGCCGGAGCCGTTGGAGTGCTCCGCCATGCAACCGGTGTGGCTGGCGGAGCGGTTGGCCCACGAGTCCATCTCGTCGTTGCGGTCGCCGCTGAGGTTCGTCCACGTGGTGGAGCCGTGGGTGCGCTCGCCGATCAGCCACCGGAAGTCGTTGTTGCCCCACATGCACATGTTGTTGGTGTTGCACTCGCTCAGGGCCGCGTTGGCCACGCCCCCGGTGGTGAGCAGGCTCGCCCCCACGAACATGGTCGCCGCTATGGCTGTCTTGATTCTCATGGTTTTCGTTCCCCCATCGTGTGCGGTCTGTTCGATTCACCACCCTGGGGCACCACCCGTCACCGCTGTACCCCACTCTCGGGGGAGGCCTGATCACCTTCCACCCGGCAGGGGAGTTGACATCGGTGCGAGGTCGTCCTAGGGGCCGTAACCGCTTGACCGACCCATCCCCAAGTGTGAAGCTGCACGCGGTTGTTGAAGCCTTAAGAACGCGTTCTTGACCACAGCGCGTCTTTCGTGTCGAACCAGCCTGACCTGACGGGGGAACAGATGTTTCGTGTCGCGTTGGTGGCTCCCATGCTCTCCGCACGCATCGCGGTCCGCACGGTATTGGAGGAAGTACAGCAGTTCACTCTCGTCGCCGAAGGGGCTCCCGGCACTCTGGCCGACATCGTGCGCTGGTCCCGGCCCGACGTCGTGGTGATCAGCCACGCGGCGGAGAGCGAGGCCCTGCACACCCTTCTGCGGCTCGACGGACCCGCGGGGGTCGTCCTCTGCGAGCAGCTCACCGGCCACGGCACGCGCCAGCTGCTCCGGCACGGCGCGACGGGCATCCTGCGCCGGGGCACCGCCTCCCGGCATCTGTCCTGGGCGGTGGCCGCCGTCGCCCAGGGCGGTCTCGCGTTGGACCCCTGTCTGACGGAGGCCATGAAGAGCGCCTACGCCAGGCCCGCCCCACCGGGCCGGGGCCATGCCCCGGCCGAGGAACTGGTGTCCGCGCTCACCCCGCGCGAGCGGGAGATCCTCGCGCTCGTCGGCGAGGGACTGCCCAACCGGGAGATCGCCGACAGCCTCAACCTGAGCCCCGACACCGTCAAGGACCATCTGCGGCGCATCTACACCAAACTCGGCGTCGAGACCCGCCTCCACGCGGCCCGGGTCGCCTGGCACGCGGGGGTCGGCACCACCCGCCGGCCGGATCTGCAGGTGCCCGAGTCCGTGTGAGGGCCCCCGGCCGGGGTGGCGCCCCGCCGCTCAGGTCGTCCGTGGCAGGGCGAACTCGCACCACACGGCCTTGCCGCCGCCCGGGGCCCGGCGGCACCCCCAGTTGGAGGCGATCGTGGCGACGATGGCGATGCCTCGGCCGGACTCGTCGGCGGGATCGGCCCGGCGGCGCCGGGGCAGATGGTCGTTGCCGTCGGTGACCTCGACGATGAGGCGGCGGTCGGTGCGGCGCAGGCGCAGCCGCATGGGCGGGGTGCCGTGCTGCAGGGAGTTGGCGACGAGTTCGCTGGCCGCCAGGACGCCCAGGTCGTGGAGTTCCGTGGGGAAGCGCCAGCTGGTCAGGACGCCGGAGGCGAAGGCCCGGGCCCGGGGGGCCGCTTCCACGCCGCCGAGGAGTTCCAGGGCGGCGTTGCGGAAGAGCTCGCTGTCGGGGCCGGTGCGGGCGGGGTGCTGGAGGACGAGGACGGCCACGTCGTCGTCGTGGTCGGCGGTGACGCCTGTGGAGCGGACCAGGCGGTCGCACACGACCTGGGGGGTGCCCGTCGCGCCGGCCAGGGCGCGCTCCAGCGACGCGATGCCCTCGTCCAGGTCCTCGTCGCGGCGCTCCACGAGGCCGTCCGTGTAGAAGACGGCCGTGGAGCCGGGGCCGAGGGGGATCGAGCCGGAGGAGTGGGTCCAGCCGCCGGTGCCGAGCGGGGGGCCGGTCGGTTCGTCGGCGCGCAGGACGGTGCCGCTCTCGTCGCGCACGAGGATGGGGAGGTGGCCGGCGGAGGCGTAGACCAGGCGGCCCTCGTTGGGGTCGTGGACGGCGTAGACGCAGGTGGCGATCTGGTTGGGGTCGATCTCCGTGGCGAGGCCGTCGAGGAGTTGCAGGACCTCGTGCGGGGGGAGGTCGAGGCGGGCGTAGGCGCGGACGGCCGTACGGAGTTGGCCCATGACGGCGGCGGCGCGGACGCCTCGGCCCATGACGTCGCCGATGACGAGGGCGGTGCGGCCGCCGCCGAGGGTGATGACGTCGTACCAGTCGCCGCCGACGGCGGTCTCGGTGCCGCCGGGGTGGTAGACGGCGGCGATGCGCAGGTCGTCGGGCTGTTCCAGCTCCTGCGGGAGGAGGGAGCGCTGGAGGGTGACGGCGGTCTCGCGCTGGCGGCGTTCGCTGGCGCGCAGGCGTTCGGCGGCCTCGGCGTGGTCGGTGACGTCGGCCGCGAAGATCAGCACGCCGCCGTCGCTCGGCCCGTCGCCGCTCGGTACGTCGACGGGGGTGCAGGTGATCGTGTAGCTGCGGCCGCTGGGGGCCTTGCGGGACTTGACCGTGCGGGGTCTGGAGCTGCGCAGGACCTGGTCCAGGAGCGGCAGGAGGCCGAGGGCGTCCAGCTCGGGCAGGGCCTCGCGGGCGGGTTCGCCGAGCGGGCGGACGCCGAAGGCGGCGGCATAGGCGTCGTTGACGTAGGCCGTGCGATGGTCGGGGCCGTGCACGAGGGCGACGAGGGCCGGGATGCGGTCGAGGATCTCGCGGGTGGGGAGGTCGTCGACGGCGGGCACGGTCGGGGTGTCGTCCGGGGGGTCGTCGGTCTGCCGTTCGGCGCGGGCGGCGGGCACGGAGCCGTCCCCCCGCCGGTCCGGGGTGACCGTGTGTTCGGTCCGCGCTGCGGCGCGGCGCTGCGTACCGGGGAGCCGGGCGCTCCAGCGCGTGAAGTTCACCGAATCCTTGCCTCGTGCCTCGTGTTGTTGTCTGTGGCCGGCTCCGGATCCTGCCGGTGGCCCGGAGGGTTGCCCCGGGGTGCGGCGGTGGGGGACGCCTGGTCGTGGGTGCCGAAGGGGTGCCGGCGGATGTCGAGCGGGTACGGAATGGGGTGGTTCCTACGGGCTTGGTGGGTGCTGTGTGGGCAAGGCGGTGGCCTCGCCCGAGATCATGGATCACATCGCGGACCAGTCTGGCCGACCGGACCGACATCCGTCAGACGTCGGCCTGAACGGTGGAGTTCCTGGATCCGGTCAGGACGACCCCTTCGGGTCCTCAGGAGGCTTTCCACCGGCCGCGAGTTCGAACTCCGCACGGGGATGTTCGAGTGAACCGAGCGAGACGATCTCCCGTTTGAAGAGCCCGGAGAGGGTCCACTCGGCGAGGACGCGGGCCTTGCGGTTGAAGGTCGGCACCCTGCTCAGGTGGTAGACGCGGTGCATGAACCAGGCCGGGTAGCCCTTCAGTTTCCGCCCGTAGACATGCGCGACGCCCTTGTGCAGGCCCAGGGAGGCGACCGAGCCGACGTATTTGTGCGAGTACGTCTGCAGGGGCTCGCCGCGTAGGGAGCGGGCGATGTTGTCGCCGAGCGCGCGGGCCTGGCGTACGGCGTGCTGGGCGTTGGGGGCGGTCTCCTTGCCGGGTTCGGCGGTGACGTCGGGGACGGCGGCCGCGTCACCGGCGGCCCACGCGTGCGAGACGCCCTCCACGGACAGCTCGGCGGTGCACTTCAGCCGGCCGCGCTCGTTCAGCGGGAGGTCGGTGGCGGCGAGGACCGGGTGCGGTTTCACCCCGGCCGTCCACACGACCGTACGGGTGGGGAAGCGGGCGCCGTCGCTGAGGACGGCGACACGGTCGGCGCACGACTCGAGGCGGGTGTGCAGCCGTACGTCGATGTTGCGGCGGCGCAGCTCGGTGACCGTGTAGCGGCCCATCTCCTCGCCGACCTCCGGGAGGATGCGGTCGGAGGCCTCCACGAGGATCCACTTCATGTCCTCGGGCTTGACGTTGTGGTAGTACCGCGCGGTGTAGCGGGCCATGTCCTCCAGCTCGCCGAGCGCCTCCACGCCCGCGTAGCCGCCGCCCACGAAGACGAAGGTCAGGGCGGCGTCGCGGATCGCGGGGTCGCGGGTGGAGGAGGCGATGTCCATCTGTTCGATGACGTGGTTGCGCAGGCCGATGGCCTCTTCGACGGTCTTGAAGCCGATGCCGTGGTCCGCGAGCCCGGGGATGGGCAGGGTGCGCGAGATCGAGCCGGGGGCGAGGACGAGCTCGTCGTACGTCAGCTGCTCCGCGGCCGAGCCCTCCTCCTCGGTGGCGAGGGTGGTGAGCGTCGCGACGCGTTTGGCGTGGTTGATCGCGGTGGCCTCGCCGATGACGACCTTGCACTGGTCCAGGACGCGGCGCAGCGGCACGACGACATGGCGGGGCGAGATGGAGCCCGCGGCCGCCTCCGGAAGGAAGGGTTGATACGTCATATAAGGGTCGGGGGACACGACGACGATCTCGACGTCGCCACGTCCGAGTTCCGGTTTCAGCTGTCGCTGCAGGCGCAGTGCTGTGTACAGCCCGACGTATCCGCCGCCGACGATGAGGATGCGCATCGGTTCCTTCACCATCCCATGACGCACCTTGCTCGTTGGTTTGTCCACAGGCCCGGCAATTTGTGTGACCGGTCTCCACAGGGGCGCGGGGTTGGCCGATTTACCGGCGCATGCGGCAGGTGCGCAGGTCAGATGGTGTGAGCGGGGTGGCAGGAGGGGGCGCAAACCGGACGTAAACCGCCCGTACTCCGATCGAGGGGCGCTCCGTGCGGAACGTGCCCCTTCTGAATTGACTCCCTCTCAACTATGTTCGTGTGTCGACGGGGTGTAGGGGGGATGCGTTCAAGAGGTTCGGTGGGGTCCGGGATCCGGGTTGGTTGGATCTTCGGGTTCGGGTTCGGGTGGTCCGCGACGGGCGGGTCGGCTCGGGGTCGGCTCTCCGACGAAGGGAATCGGGGACCGCCGAGGACCTTGGACGCTCGTTCCGCCGCTCCGGCTTCCGATGACGGGGAGAGTCTCCGGGGGGAGACGTCATTACCGGGGGAACACGTATGCATATTCAGGAGTCTCATTGGTCGTCCGCGTCCACCATCGCACCCAGCGGTGCGATCGGCGCGGCGGGCGGCAACGGACGCGGTGACGGAGTGCGGTCGACTCCGCTCCGCGTGGACGCACAGCGCAACCTCGAGCACGTGCTGCGCGCGGCGCGCGAGGTCTTCGGCGAGCTGGGGTACGGCGCGCCGATGGAGGACGTGGCCCGCCGCGCGCGGGTCGGTGTCGGCACGGTGTACCGGCGCTTCCCGAGCAAGGACGTCCTGGTCCGGCGGATAGCCGAGGAGGAGACGTCCCGGCTCACCGAACAGGCCAGGGTGGCGCTCGGGCAGGAGGAGGACCCGTGGCAGGCGCTGTCGCGGTTCCTGCGGACGTCGGTGGCGTCGGGTGCCGGGCGGTTGCTGCCGCCGCAGGTGCTGCGGGTCGGGGTCGCCGAGGACTCGGTCGGCGCCGGCGGCGTCGGCAAGGCCGGCGGGGTCGGCGGGATCGTCGTGGACGAGGCGCGGGTGCCGCAGCAGCGGGTTCAGCCGACGGGCGAGTTGCGGTTGGTGTCCGCCGATTCGGGAGCGGGTGGCTCCGTGGGTGCCGCCGGTTCCGGTGGTGGGCTGGACGATGCCGGGGCTTCGGCGCTGCTCGAGGTCGTGGGGCAGCTGGTGGAGCGGGCTCGTGCGGCGGGTGAGCTGCGGGAGGATGTGACCGTGGCGGATGTGCTGCTCGTGATCGCCACGGGGGCGCCCGCGTTGCCGGACGCGGCGCAGCAGGCTGCCGCGTCTGCTCGGTTGCTGGACATTCTGTTGGAGGGGTTGCGGTCTCGGCCGGCGTGATGGATGTCGGGTGAGGTTTCGCCTCGGGGGCGGTGTGGGGTGTTTTTTCGCCCCCGCCGCCCCTACCCGTCCCATCCCCCAGGGGCGCTTCCCAGGGGCGCTGCCCCTTCGGCCCCGCCAGGGCTTCTGGGGGCTGTCGTGAGTTCGTATGTGCGGGAGCCTTGGGGCTTGTCGCGCAGTTCCCCGCGCCCCTGTCGGGGCTGGCGGGGCTGTCGGCCTCACACTCCCGCCACCCGGATGAGTGAACGTCCGTACTGAGGTCCGGGAAGTCCGCTCGGACGAGTGGTGTGCCGTGCTGCTGAGGGCTGAAGAAAAGCCAATATGGCACTCTGCCTTGGTGTTCGGGACTGGGTCGGCTGGTGGCGGGGGCTTCCGCGATGGGTGTTGACGAGCGGGACAAGTCGCTGGGTGAGGGTGGGGGGTCTCCGAATGCGGAGGCACGGCATCAGGTGCCCGGCCAAGGGGGGCGCCGGGTTCCGGCGCAGCGGGCTCGGTTCGACTCGGGGGTGCTGCCGCCTCCCCGGACGCCCTCCGACGCCGACCTCATCGAGTGGATGCGGTCGGGGGACGACTCGGGCGACGACTCGGCGTACGAGGAGCTGTACCGGCGGCACGCGGAGGCCGTACGCCGGTATGCGCGGACCTGTTGCCGGGACGCCCATACGGCCGATGATCTGACCGCCGAGGTCTTCGCCCGGATGCTGCTGGCCGTACGGGGCGGGTCCGGGCCCGAGCACGCGGTACGGGCGTATCTGCTCACTTCGGTGCGGCGGGTCGCCGCCACCTGGACGAACTCCGCCAAGCAGGAGCACCTGGTCGACGACTTCGCGGTGTTCGCGGCGCAGGCCTCACGCCGGGCCGAGGTGTCGGACACCGACGCACTCGACCTCGGGGCCGATGTGCGGGCGATGCACGAGGCCGAGCAGTCGATGGCGATGCAGGCCTTCCGGTCGCTGCCGGAGCGGTGGCAGGCCGTGCTGTGGCACACCGAGGTCGAGGACGAGTCGCCGAGCGAGGTCGCCACGCTCTTCGGGCTCGACGCCAACGGGACCCGGGTGCTGGCCAGCCGGGCGCGGGAGGGGCTCAAGCAGGCGTATCTGCAGGCCCATGTGAGCACCACACTCGCGGGGAACTCGGCGGAGTGCGGGCGGTACGCCGACCGGCTCGGCGCGTACGCCCGGGGCAGTCTGCGGACGCGGGCCGAGCGGGGCCTGCTCGTGCATCTGGAGGAGTGCGCGGCGTGCCGGCTGGCCGCCGGGCAGATCAAGGAAGTCGCGAGCGGTATCCCCGCTGTCGTACCGCTCGCGGTCATCGGGTGGTTCGGTGCGGCCGGGTACGCGAAGGTGGCCGCCCTGGTCGCCGGTGGCGCGGGAGCCGGGGCGGCCGGCGCCGCGGGTGCGGCGGGCGCGGCGAGTGGCGGTTCCGGTGGTGCGGGCGCGGGCGGCGGGGCCGCCGCGGAGGGGCTCGGCGCGCCGGCCAAGGCCGGTATCGCGGTGAGCGTGGCCGGGATGGTCGCCGCCGCGGTGGCCCTCGCGCTCGCGGGCGACGACGTGGAGCCCAAGGAGCCGGTGGCCAGGCCACCCGCCTCGCAGCCCGTCGAGGCCCCGAAGCCGGAGCCCTCACACCCGCCAGAGGAGGAGGCCGCGCCGGGCGCGCCGGCGATGGTGGTGCCGGCGTCCGCCCCGCTGCCCGCGCCGACGCCGACCCCCACACCCTCGCCGTCGCGGTCGGTGACGCCGACTCCTCCCGCCAAATCGGCCCCTCCGCCTACGCCCACACCGACTCCCACGCCGACCGGGCCGACGCCCCCTCCCCCTCCTCCGTCCCCGGCCGTCTACCGGTGGAGCGAGCTGCGGTACGGCGTCCTCGGCGACGGCACCGAGCCCGCGATGCGGCTCGGGGAGAGCGGTTGGGCCTGGCAGCGATACGGGATGTCGATCGGCGGGAAGCGGTACGCCCACGGCGTGACGGTGCACGGCCACTCCTCCGTCACCGTCGACCTCAACCGCCGCTGCGCCTCGTACGAGGCTCTCGTCGGCCTCGACGACCTGACGCACGGCCTCGGCAAGGTCTACTTCTCCGTCTACGGCGACGGGGTGCGGCTGTGGAAGTCCGGGCTGGTGCGGGGTGGGGACCCGGCGGTTCCGGTCCATGTGGATCTCAGCGGGCGGGAGACCGTACGGCTGGTCGTCGAGCCGCACGGCCACCATGACCTGGCGGTGTTGGCGGACTGGGCGGAGTCGGGGTTCACCTGCGAGTGAGGGCGGGCGGATAAAAGGTCAGCTCATGGATTCAGGGCCCTCTCCGATGGCTTTCAGGGCCCTTTTCCGATGGCCTTCAAGGCCTTTGACAGGTCGGACAGGGCGTCGGTCGGGGTGTAGGCCGTGCCGACCGTGTGCTCGGCCTCGTAGCGGGTGGGGCCCAGGGCGGCGAGGGCGGCGGCCTCGGCGCGTTCGGCGCCGTGCTCGTCGGGGAGCGGGAGCGGGCGGGGGTGGTCGCCGCGCCAGCTGTTCCCGGCGGCGAGGAGGCGTACCGCGCACGGGTGGTCGCCGAGGCCGGACAGTACGGTCGCGGCGCTGTCGGCCATGGCCGCCGTGACCGTCTCCGCGCAGCGGTTGTCCACGGCGGTGCGGAGAGCGTCGGTCAGTCTGCGCAGGCCCGGTTCCGGGCCCGACTCGGCGGTCGTGAGGAGGCCGTCGACCAGGTCGAGGAAGGCCTTGAACTGGGGCGGAGGCGTTCCCCGGCGGGTCTCCTCTCGGGCCAGTCGCCACAGATCACGGGCGTGCGCGGTCTCGCCGTCGACCAGCGCCATATGGGCGCGCAGGAGGCAGACGAAGGCCCGGGAGTCCGGCGCGCCGAAACGGTCGGCCGCGGCCGTCGCCTCGTCCAGCGCGGCCAGGGCGGACTCGCGGTCGCCCAGGCGGTAGGCGATCTCGCCGAGGCGGGCGATCAGGAACGGTGACTCGGTGTTCGCGCCGACCTCGCGGGCGAGGCGCAGCGCCTCCTCGTACTCCGCCCTGGCCTTCGTGAAACGGCCACGGGCCATCGCCGCCTCGCCGGCCGCGCTGTGGACCTGTGCGCGTATCCAGCGGTCGCCGACGCGGTCGGCGATCGCGCGCAGTTCGGCGAGGTCGTCCTCCACGCCGTGCTGGTTGCCGGAGGAGTCGACGAGCATGTGGGTGCGGAGCATCAGGGTGAAGCCGAGTTCCCAGTCGCCGCCGTGCTCGCGGGAGTTGGCGACCGCCTCGTCCATCAGCGCACGGATGTCGACCTCGGCGGCACCGTCCAGGACGTACGCGGTCAGGGGCCAGACCAGCCCGGGGAAGCGGGCGGCGGCCGGGCCGGTGTGGCCGGACTCCTCCCTCAGACGCGCCACGTACTCGCGGGCCCTCGGGTCGTGCGGTACGCCGATGGGGCCCGACTCCGCGACCAGGGCGAGCTGGAGGAGACGGAGGGCGATGCGGTGGGGGTGGCGGGGGTGCTGGGCGTGGTGGGGGTTCTGGGAGGGGGCGGGAGCCGCGAGGAACGCGGCGATGTGGTCGGCCGCGAGGGTGCTCGGGGGAGGTCCGTTGCCGTCCAGGGTGGTGGTCAGGGTGAGGATGCGGTCCACCCAGTGGGCGCCCTCGTGGCGGAAGTTGCGGAGCCACCAGAACCAGCCCATGGACAGGGCGAGGGCGGTGGCGGCGGGTTCGTCGGCGGCGGTGAGGGCGCGGTGGAGGGCGGCCCGGATGTTGTCGAGGTCGGTCTCCAGGCGGTGGATCCAGGGGAGTTGGCCGGCGGAGCGGAGTCGGGGGTCGGCCTCGGACAGGAGGGCCTGGATCCAGGTGCGGTGGCGGAGTTCGGCCGTGGCGCGGAGCTCCGGGGTCTCGGTGGCGCGTTCCGTGGCGTACTCGTGGATCGTCTCCAGCATGCGGTAGCGCATGACGCGGACGTCGTGCTCGTACGGCGTCGCGATGATCAGGGACTTGTCGACGAGGGCGCCGAGGACGTCGGCCGTGGGGCCTCCCGTGCAGACCGCCTCCGCCGCCTCCAGGTCCCAGCCGCCGGCGAAGACCGACACCTCGCGGAGAACCGTGCGCTCGCGCTCGTCCAGCAGGTCCCAGGACCAGTCGACCACGGCGCGCAGGGTCTGCTGGCGGGGCAGGGCCGTACGGCTGCCGGAGGTCAGGAGGCGGAAACGGTCGTCGAGGCGGTCGGCGATCTGGCGCGGGGTGAGCAGGCGGAGCCGGGCGGCGGCCAGTTCGATGGCCAGCGGGAGGCCGTCGAGGCGCCGGCAGATCTCGTCCACGGCGTCGGGGTCGGCGCGGAGCACGGTGTCCGCGCCGGGGCGCACGGAGGCGGCGCGCTCCGCGAGGAGGCGGTGCGCGGGGGCCGGGAGGAGGGGCTCCACCGGGCGTACGGACTCGCCGGGTACGCCCAGGGGTTCGCGGCTGGTGGCGAGGATCGTGAGGCCGGGGCAGTGGGTGAGCAGGGTCTCGGCCAGCTCGGCGGCCGCGTCGATCACGTGTTCGCAGTTGTCGAGGATCAGGAGCAGGTCTCTGTGGGCGCAGTGCTCCACGAGGAGGGTCAGGGGGTCGTCGTGCGGGGGTGACGGTTCGTGGGGTTGGCGTAGGTCCTGGGGGTGCCGCAGGTCGTGGGGGATCAGTGCGGTTTCGCGCAGGCCCAGGGCGCTGATCACCGCGCCCGGTACCGCCTCCGGGCGGTCCAGCGGGGCGAGTTCGGCCAGCCATGCCTCCGGGTGGCCGGTGGCGGCCTCCTCGGCCAGGCGGGTCTTTCCGCTGCCGCCCGGGCCGGTGAGGGTGACCAGGCGGGCCCCGCGCAGGCCGGAGCGGATCGCGTCGAGGTCGGCTTCCCGGCCGACGAAGGAGGTCAGGCGGGGGCGGAGGTTTCCGGCTCGGGGGCGGGTGGGGGTGGAGGTGGGTACGGGTGCGGTGGTCGCGACGGGCGCGTTCGGGGTGAGGAGGGTCTGGTGGAGGGTGCGTAGTTCGTGGCCCGGGTCGGTGCCCAGGGTGTCGCGCAGGGTTCGGCGTACGTCCTCGTAGGCCGTCAGGGCCTCCGCCGTGCGACCCGTCGCGTGCAGGGCGCGGATGAGGAGGGCGTGCAGGGGTTCGTCGTGGGGGTGGGCCTCGGTCAGTTCGCGGAGTTCCGGTACGACGTCGGGGGCGCGGCCGAGTCGCAGGTCCGCCTCGATGCGGGTGCGGAGGGCCTCCGTGCGCAGGGCCTCCGGGCGGGTGGCGGCGGTGCGGTCGGGGAGGTCGGCGAGGGCGGGGCCGCGCCAGAGGGTGAGGGCCTCGCGGAGGGTGGTGGCGGCGGTGGCGGGGTCGTGGTGGGCCAGGGCGGTCCTGGCGTCGTGGACCAGGCGTTCGAAGGTGAAGAGGTCCACGGCGGTGGGGGTGGTGACGAGGCGGTAGCCGCCGGGTTCCGAGGTGATCGTGTGTTTGCCGAGGGCTCGGCGTAGGCGGCCGATGAGGGCCTGGAGGGCGGCGGGGGCGTCTGTGGGTGGGGTGTCCGGCCAGATCTCGGTGATCAGGGTGAGGGTGGGGACGGGGTGGTCGGGGCGTAGGGCCAGGGCGGTGAGGAGGGCGCGTACGCGGGGGCCGGGGAGGGGGATGGGGGTGCCGTCGTCGTTCGCCGCCTCGGTTGTTCCCAGGATCGTGTACCGCACCGGGTCATTCTTGCCTCTTGGCTGGGGCGGGCGGGGGTTTTCTCGCCCCCGCCGTCCCTAACCGGCGCATGCCCAGGGGCGCTGCCCCGTCGACCCCGTATTCGGGGGACTGCCGCCCCGGACCCCCGCTGGGGGATGAGAGGGGCGCTGGGGTGGGTCCCGTACGTGGCGGTTCGTCGTGGCTTGTCGCGCGGTTCCCCGCGCCCCTCTCGGGTCATCCCCGTCTGGCCGTTGCCCCCGCTCCCAGGGCGCCCCGCTGGGGGGTGATGCCGGCTGGGACCGCTCGTTGGCGGGCCGGGGTGCCTGTCCAGCAGGTGCCTCGGCGGGAGAGCAGGCGGCGTAGCCACAGTTCCAGGGAGACGAGGTCGGCGAGGCCGTCCAGGGGGAGGGGTTCGCCTTCTGCTGCCGCTCGGAGGGCTTTGCGGACCACTCTCGCTTCCACCAGGCCCGCCTGGGCCAGCAGGGGCGTGTCGAAGAGGGTGATCAGGGTGTCGGCGGCCACGCGGAGGCCGGTGCGGGCGGCGGCGGTGGAGGTCGCGTGGGAGGGGGCGCCCCAGCCGGGCGGGAGGTCGGTGACGCCGGCGCCCTCCAGGACCGTACGGAGGATGGCGGCGCGGGCGCCCGGCTGGACGCGGAGGGCCTCGGGGAGGGCGCGGCAGGCGCGGACGACCTGGTTGTCCAGGAACGGGGTGTGGAGGCGCTGGGAGCGGATCTCCGCCGCCTGTTCGAGGATGCGCAGGTCCGCCGCGTGGCGGGCCAGGGCTGCGCGGGCGCGGAAGTCGCCGGGGCGCTGGCCGGGGCCGACGGAGGGGCGGCCCGTCGTCGCACCCAGGCGAATCGATACTTCTGCCAGGGCCTCGCCCGTCAGCCAGCGGGCGGCGGGGCCCGGTCTGGCCCAGGTGAGCGCCGCCAGGGAGGCTCCCACCGCGCCTCCGGGTTCCTCGAAGCGGCGTTGCATGAGGCGGTCGGCGAGGACTTCGACGCCGGACCGGTACGAGGTGCGGGCCAGTCTGCGCGCGGCGCCGTACACGCGCGCGGGGACCATCACCGAGCCGTCGGCCTTGGCGAGGGCGGCGACCGGGCGGACCAGGTGGCGGCGTTTGCGGTCCATGAGGAGGTCGGCGAGGCGGGCGGGGTGGGCGTCCAGGACCTGGCGGGCGCCGTAGCCGGTGAAGTGGTCGGCGCTGCCGGAGGCCAGGCGGGCGCGGTGGCGGGCGGCCATGACGAGGGAGGGGCCCGGTTCGTCGGTCAGGGGGCCTTCGAGGTCCGCGTACGGGAGGACCTCCTCGCCGCCCGTGACGACGACGTGGTGGAGGCGGGGGTTGGCGGCCAGCGTGCCCGCGCGTTCCAGTTCGGCTTCGCGGCCGGAGGTGGCCAGGTCATTGAAGGTGACGGCGAGGAGACGCTCGCCGGCGCCCGTGCCGTGGCCGAGGACGGTGCCGGGGGCGCCGGGCAGGCCGGCGGCGAGCAGGGCCAGGGTGCCGGAGGCCGGGCCGCCGGAGAGGTCGGCGCCGATGCCGGGGACGGGCATGCCCCGGGCGGCGCGGCGCTCGGCCGGGCCCATGCCGGGGACCGGGCCGGGGTCGACGTCGGGGACGTGCCGGGGGGCGGACAGGCGCGCCCGTACGGCTTCGACGAGGGCGTCGCGGACGGCGTCCACCGCGCTGGCCGGGTCGGCCGAGGGGGCGGCGACGGCGAGGGACGCGACCGGCTCGTAGCCCGCGATCTCGCGCGCACCGGCGCGCAGGATCAGTGCGTGCCCCGGGGGGATGCGGCGCACGCCGTCGTACGGGGTGGAGTCGTGGAGGGCGTCCGGCACGTCGGGGGCGGCGAGGAGGGCCGCCAGGTGCCCGAAGTCGAGGTTGGCCTCGATGAGGTCGGCGAGGGGGAGCGCGGCGGTCGCGTAGGCCGTGCCGCCCGCCCAGGGGGTGTAGAAGACGGGGCGCGCGCCCGCGAGGTCGCCGCAGACGGTCACCCGGCGGCCGACCTGGACGACGGCGGTGTAACTGCCGGGCCAGGCGGTCAGATGGCGCAGGGCGCCGCCCCGGGCGGCGAACAGGCCCACGCGCAGCTGCTCGTCGGAGGCGCCGCAGATGCCGAGGACGGCGATCTTCGTCTGGGCGTCGGCCTGGACGACGCGGACCTCGTCGGGGCGCCAGTCGCCGACGGCCCACAGCGGGTCGGGGTCGCCCCACAGGAGGTGGGAGCCGACCGGGTGCACGGTCTCGCCGTCGGGTCCGGTGGCGCTGGCGGAGCCGAAGACGGGTGCGCCAGCGGCGGTACTGCTCCATCCCACCAACCACCGCATCGACGCCTCCACAGGCTGTGGACAACCAGTGCACCGTACGAACGGCTCCCATGCTGCCACGAAGGAGGCTTGTCGGAGGGCGTGTGGCGTGGCTGCACACCGGTAAGTGCGCCCCTGGGGAGCCTTGAGCGCTCCCCCGTCGCACCCTCGAGTCGCCCCCAAGTAGCCCTGGAAGAAGGGTGGTCGACAAAGGTGGACCCCGGGTCTACGACGTGAATGCGCCCCCGGTACGCTCCCCCAAAACACCTAACGCGCCCTCAAGAGACGTGGTCGGAGCGGTATTCACCCTCGACGACCACCGTCGATTTTCGGCCAAATCGGCCCTGAAGGGCGGAGTTGGCCCGCCCTCCGTACCGCCCCCGATGGCAACTCAGTGTCAACGCACAGTCCGGGAGGCGGAGTTCGCCTCCCGGACCGGTCCGCCGCCCGCGGGGATGTAGGCGGCGGTGTCCCCCAGCCCACTGGATCCAGTACAGCGGGCCGACCCACGCACGACCATGGAACCGCTCCCCCGGTGGCCGGAGAAGAGCGCACGGACAGGCGCACGGCCACACAGCGGGAGCACGTGACAACACTCCGTACTCTGTCCGTACTTTCGTACGGACCACAATCCCGCCATCCGGATTTGGGCCCCTTAACGCTTGGGATGCGGCGAACTACGCTGGGTTTACGAATGCCGCGTGCCTATGCCGCCGCGGCAGCCGTCTGTTCGAGGGGTGGCGCAATGTCCAGGGAGCAACGCGGGCCGAACGAAAAGCTCGGCGCCGTTCTCGCCCTCGCGGGAATCAGCAACGCAGGACTCGCGCGACGCGTCAACGATCTTGGCGCTCAACGCGGGTTGACACTTCGCTACGACAAGACCTCGGTGGCGCGGTGGGTCTCCAAGGGCATGGTCCCCCAGGGCGCCGCGCCGCATCTCATCGCGGCCGCGATCGGCCAGAAACTCGGCCGCCCGGTGCCGCTCCACGAGATCGGCCTGGCGGACGCGGATCCCGCCCCCGAAGTGGGCCTCGCCTTCCCCCGTGACGTCGGCCAGGCGGTGCGCGCGGCGACGGAGCTGTACCGCCTCGACCTCGCCGGCCGCCGCGCCGGCTCGGGCGGCATCTGGCAGTCCCTCGCCGGATCGTTCGCGGTGAGCGCCTACGCGACGCCCGCCTCACGCTGGCTGATAACCCCGGCCGACAGTTCGGTGGCGCGCGAGGCGGGCTCCGCGGAGGGCTCCGGGTCGCCGCTGAAAGTCGGCCACAGCGATGTGCGGAAGTTGCGGGAGGCCGCCGAGGACGCCAGGCGCTGGGACTCCAAGTACGGAGGCGGCGACTGGCGTTCGTCCATGGTGCCGGAGTGCCTGCGGGTCGAGGCGGCGCCGCTGCTGCTCGGCTCGTACTCCGACGAGGTGGGCCGCGCGTTGTTCGGAGCCTCCGCGGAACTCACCCGCCTCGCCGGCTGGATGGCCTTCGACACGGGCCAGCAGGAGGCCGCGCAGCGGTACTACATCCAGGCGCTGCGGCTCGCGCGCGCCGCGGCCGACGTGCCGCTGGGCGGGTACGTGCTCGCCACGATGTCCCTGCAGGCGACCTACCGCGGCTTCGGCGACGAGGGCGTCGATCTCGCGCAGGCCGCGCTCGAACGCAACCGAGGGCTGGCCACGGCGCGCACGATGAGCTTCTTCCGGCTCGTCGAGGCGAGGGCGCACGCGCGCGCGGGCGACGCGGTGGCCGCCGGGGCGGCCCTCAAGGCCGCGGAGGGGTGGCTGGAGAGGGCCCGGGACGGCGACAACGACCCGACCTGGCTCGGCTTCTACGGCTACGACCGGTTCGCCGCGGACGCGGCCGAGTGCTACCGCGACCTCAAGGCGCCGCGGCAGGTGCGCCGCTTCACCGAGCAGGCGCTGTCGCGGCCGACGGAGGAGTTCGTACGCTCGCACGGGCTGCGGCTCGTCGTGTCGGCGGTCGCGGAGCTGGAGTCCGGCAACCTCGATGCGGCGTGCGAGCAGGGGGTGCGGGCGGTGGAGGTCGCGGGGCGCATTTCGTCGGCCCGCACCACCGAGTATGTGAAGGATCTGCTGCATCGGCTGGAGCCGTACGGGGATGAGCCGCGGGTGATCGAGCTGAGGGAGAGGGCGCGGCCCTTGTTGATGACGCCTGCGTAAGCGCTCCGCTTGGCCCCGGGCCACTACCCGGCTGTCGGGTTTTGTGTGGTTCTGGGACTGCGGGTGCGTCATGGCTGCTCGCGCGGTTCCCCGCGCCCTTTTGGGGGGCGGCCTGCGTGACCGGCGTCATGAAGACGTCTTCCGGGTTTGAGGGCATTGTCAGTGGTGCAGTGCACTATCGGAGTCGGGAGGTGGGGCGCGTGCGGAGGCAGGGCGCTTACGACTGTGATGTGCTCGTGGTCGGCGGCGGGATCGTCGGGCTGTCGACGGCGTACGCGATCACGCGGGCGGCGCCGGGGACGCGCGTGACCGTGCTGGAGAAGGAGCCGGGGCCGGCCCGGCACCAGACCGGGCGGAACAGCGGGGTCATCCACAGCGGGATCTACTACCGGCCGGGTTCGCTGAAGGCGCGGTACGCGGTCAAGGGCGCCGCCGAGATGGTGAAGTTCTGCGCCGAGTACGGCATCGAGCACGCCGTCACCGGGAAGCTGATCGTCGCCACGGAGCGTTCGGAGCTGCCTCGTCTGCACGCGCTCGTGCAGCGCGGCCGGGAGAACGGCATTCCGGTGCGGGAGCTGGGCGCCGCCCAGATCGCCGAGTACGAGCCGGAGGTGCGCGGGCTCGCGGCCATACATGTCGGGACCACCGGGATCTGTGACTTCGTGGGCGTCGCCCGGCAGCTCGCGCGGGCGTCCGGCGCCGAGATCCGGTACGGCGCGGCGGTCGAGCGGATCGACCGGCGGGCCGCGCTGGGGGTCGCCGTGCGGATCCGGGGCGGTGACGTCGTACGGGGGCGGGTGCTGGTGAACTGCGCCGGGCTGCACTGTGACGAGGTGGCGCGGATGACCGGGGACGAGCCCGGGATGCGGATCGTGCCGTTCCGGGGGGAGTACTACGAGCTGGCGCGGCCCGAGCTGGTCCGTGGACTCGTGTATCCGGTGCCCGACCCGGCGTTTCCGTTCCTCGGGGTGCATCTGACCCGGGGGATCGACGGGGGCGTCCACATCGGGCCGAACGCCGTGCCCGCGCTGGCCCGCGAGGGGTACGGGTGGGGGACCGTGCGGGTGCGGGAGCTGGGGGCGACGCTGGCGTGGCCCGGCTCCTGGCGGATAGCTCGGCGGCACTGGCGGTACGGGGCGGGGGAGCTTCGCCGGTCGGTGTCGAAGAAGGCGTTCACCGGGGCGGTGCGGAGGCTGCTGCCGGGGGTGTCCGAAGGGGACCTCGTGCCTGCGGCGGCGGGGGTGCGGGCGCAGGCCGTGCTTCGGGACGGGACGCTGGTGGACGACTTCCTGATACGGGAGGGGGCGCGGGCCGTGCATGTACTGAACGCGCCTTCGCCTGCGGCTACGGCTTCGCTGCCGATCGGGCGGGAGGTCGGGCGGAGGGCGCTGGCCGCGTTGGCTCAGGTGTGAGGGTTCGCCCCCGCCGCCCCTACCCGTCCCATCCCCCAGGGGCGCTGCCCCTTCGACCCCGGGGGCGTGGGGGGTGTCTGGAGGGGCGCCGCCTTTCGACCTTGGCCTGTTCGGGGGCTGCGCCCCCAAACCCCCGTCGGCTCCGGCCTCGTCCTCAGACGCCGGACGGGCTGGGTGGAGCGGGGCGGGACGGGACGGGTTCCAGTGGGGCAAGTGATCACTGCCCGCATGCGGCCTGGGCCAGTACGGGCAGGGCAGCGCGGTGACGGACGGGATGGTGGGGGCCGGGCGAGCTCCAGACGGGGAAGCTGAGCTTCGGTGAGCGGGGCCTCGGGGGGCGTTGGGCTGGGTTCAGCGACCGGGGCCCGGAGCGAGCCGGGCTGCGTTCAGCGACCGGAATCTCACAGCAAGCCGTGCCGGGCTTCGGCGACCGAGAGCCTCGCAGCCAGCCGAACCGGACTTCGGTAACCGGGCAGCCTCACAGCAAGCCGAACCGGACTTCGGTAACCGAGGGGCCCGGAGCGAACCGGGCTGCATTCAGCGACCGGGACCTCACAGCAAGCCGGCTGACTTCGGCAACCGGGCGGCCTTGCCGCAAGCCGGACCGGGCCCGGCGACCGGGGCGCCTCGCAGCAAGCTGAGCTGCGTTCAGCGACCGGGACCCGTGTCGGGCCGGGCCCGGCTTCGGGGGCCGAGGGGCTTGTGGTGTGCCGGGCTGGGCTTCGGTGGTGCCGGGAAGGCTGGGGCAGGTGGCTCGGGGGGCTTCGGGGCGCCGTAAAATTGGGGCACTGTGTCTGACTTCGTCGATGACTCCGAGCCCCGCACCACCGGTGCCTCCCTTCGGCGTGCCCGGGGCAAGGGTGAGCCTCGGTTCCCCGACGGGCCCAAGGCGGACCCCGCCGGTGCGCACTTCGAGCGGCGGATCAGGAGTTTCCAGCCCCGGCGGAGCCGGGTGACGGCCGGGCAGGCGGACGCGTTGCAGCGGCTGTGGCCCAAGTGGGGGCTCGACATCGACGGGCGGGCCCTGGATCTCGTCGAGTTGTTCGGGGACGAGAAGCCCGTCGTGCTGGAGATCGGGTTCGGGATGGGCGAGGCGACGGCGCGGATGGCCGCCGCCGCCCCGGAGACCAATGTGCTCGCCGTGGATGTGCACACGCCGGGTCAGGGCAACCTGCTGAACCTCGCGGACCGGGAGGGCCTGTCCAATGTGCGGGTCGCCAACGGGGACGCGATCATCCTGCTGAGGGAAATGCTCGCGCCCGACTCGCTGGACGGGCTGCGGGTCTATTTCCCCGACCCCTGGCCGAAGAAGCGGCACCACAAGCGGCGGCTGATCCAGCCGGAGTTCCTCGACCTCGTCGCGTCACGGCTCAGGCCGGGGGCGATCGTGCACTGCGCGACGGACTGGGAGCCGTACGCCGAGCAGATGCTGGACGTACTTACCGCGCATCCGGCGTTCGAGAACACCCGGGCCGACGGCGGGTTCGCGCCACGTCCCGACTTCCGGCCGCTGACCCGTTTCGAGGGGCAGGGACTGGACAAGGGTCATGTGGTGAACGATCTGCTCTTCCGCCGCGTACAGCAGCGTGAACAGGAGCAGGAGCAGCAGTCCGAACAACCCCCCACAGGCGTCTGAAGGCCGTCGTTCACAGTCCGGCGGGCGCGGCTCGGCGGGCGCGGCCCGCCAGGCAGAGTCCGGCGGACGGAGTCCGGCGGGCCCGCACCACGCGTCGTCGCGGGCGGCGCCCATCCCTCGTTAGGGTCAATGCAATGGCCACCAGTCCCCCCTATCCGACGCACCCCGGCGGACCCGCCGGTGGACACGCGTTCAGGCCCACGCGCTGGTGGCAGCGGAAAAGCGTCAAGTACGGCGCGCTCATCGCACTGCTCGGGGTCTCCGGGTTCGTCATCCTCGCGCTCGTCCGCGAACAGACCGGGACGGAGGGGTTTCTCGTCGGGCTGGGGCTCGCGGTGCTGCCCGTACCGATGCTCATGGCGGCGTTCCGGTGGCTGGACCGGGTGGAGCCGGGGCCCTGGAAGAACATGGTGTTCGCGTTCGCGTGGGGGGCGTGCGCGGCGGCGCTCATAGCGATCGTGGCGAACAGTTTCGCGACGCGGTGGATAGCGACCGCGACGGCGGACCCGTCGCACGCCGACACGTTGGGCGCCACCGTCATAGCGCCCGTGGTGGAGGAGACCGCCAAGGCCGCGGCTGTCTTACTCGTCTTCCTGTTCAGGAGACGGGACTTCACCGGGATCGTGGACGGGGTGGTGATCGCGGGGGTCACGGCGACCGGGTTCGCGTTCACCGAGAACATTCTGTATCTGGGCACCGCGTTCGGTACGGATCAGCTCAGTGGGGGGAGTGGCCTGGCGTCGGTCACCGCGGCCACGTTCTTCGTACGGGTGATCATGTCGCCGTTCGCGCATCCGTTGTTCACCGTGCTGACGGGGATCGGGTTCGGCGTGGCGGCGTTCTCGGCGGAGTGGCAGCGGGTGCGGCGGGTGCTCGTGCCGGTGGGCGGGCTGCTGCTCGCGATGGGGATGCACGCGATCTGGAACGGGTCGGCGACGTTCGGCGAGTACGGGTTCTTCGGGGTGTACGCGGCGTTCATGGTGCCGGCGTTCGGGTTGCTGTCGTGGTTGGTGATCTGGCTGCGTCAGCGGGAGTTGCGGACCGTGCGGGAGGAGCTGCCGGCGTATGCGGCCGCGGGGTGGCTGACGCCGGCCGAGCCGTATGTCCTGGGGTCGATGCGGGCCCGGCGGGTGGCGCGGGAGTATGCGGCGCACCACTTCGGGAAGCCGGGGGCTCGGTCGGTCGGGGAATACGAGGCGTACGCGACGAAGTTGGCGTTCCTGCGGTACCGGGGGCGGCGGGGGCGAGCCGGGAGTGACTTCGCGCTGCGGGAGCGGGAGCTGCTGTTCGAGCTGTGGCGGAGGCGGGAGCTGGCCCGGCCGGCGATGGGGTACGCGGGGCGGGAGGTCGGACCGGGGTACGGATACGGGTACGGGTATCCGCAGCCGGTGGTCTACGGGATGGCCCGGTATCCGGCGTACAACCCGTACCGGTACTAGCGCCAGGGCCGGCGGTGGCGCTGCGCGCGCTGCCGGTTGGCGGGTCGGGGCCGTGCCGGGCTGGGGGCCCGCGGGCACCCGCCCAACACCTCGCTGCGGGAAGCCCTGCAGCGCCGGTACGGGCCACGGGACCCCTGCCCCTGCCCCTGCCCGGTGTCTCTCCCCCGGCCGGACGGCTACGCCGACGCCGTCGTCAAGCGGTTCACTTCGTCGGGGGTGAGGGTGAGGTCGGCGGAGGCGAGCAAGGGCGGGAGTTGGTCGACGGTGCGCGCCGAGGCGATGGGGGCGGTGACGGTCGGCTGGGCGGTGAGCCAGGCGAGGGCGACCGTGGCGTGGGCGACGCCGCGGGCCTCGGCTATCTCGTCGAGCGCGGCGAGGACCCGGATACCGGCCGGGGTTTCGAGGTAGGCGCCGGCGCCGGCTGCCCGGGGGCTGTCGATCGTCGTGCCGGGGCGGTACTTGCCCGTGAGGAAGCCCTTGGCGAGGGCGAAGTACGGGACGGCGGAGAGGCCGTGGTCGGCGGCGAGGCTCTGGAGGGAGCCCTCGTAGGTGTCCCGCGAGACCAGGTTGTAGTGGGGCTGGAGTGCCACATAGCGGGCCAGGCCCTCGGCTTCCGAGAAGTCCAGTGAGGCCCGCAGACGCTCGGGGGTGATGTTGGACGCGGCGATCGCGCGGACCTTGCCGGCCTTCACCAGGTCGTCGAGGGCGGTGATGATCTCCTCGACGGGGACCTCGGGCTGGTCGAAGTGCGTGTAGTAGAGGTCGATGTAGTCGGTGCCGAGGCGGGTGAGGGACGCGTCGGCCGCCGCCTTGATGTTGGCCGCCGTCAGGCCCCGGTACTCGGGGTGCTGGCTCACCTTGGTCGCGATGACCACGTCGGAGCGGTTGCCCCGGGAGCCGACCCACTTGCCGATGATCGTCTCTGACTCGCCGCCCTTGTTGCCCTCGACCCACGCCGAGTAGGAGTCGGCGGTGTCGAGGAAGTTGCCACCGCCGGCCGCGTAGGCGTCGAGGACGGCGAAGGACTGTGCCTCGTCTGCGGTCCAGCCGAAGACGTTGCCGCCGAGGGAGAGCGGGAAGACCTCGATGTCGGACGTGCCCAGCTTGCGAAGAGAAGTCATGTTCAGGGTCAACGGGTGGAACGGACGTCCGCATTCCGCCTCAGCGTGAATGATGCGTGAAGCGTCCGGGCATGACGAACGCCGCGCACCCCTCATCGGGTTACGCGGCGCACGGCTGGGTCTGCGAGTCCTACCTGGCCCTTACGGGTTCAGACCCTTGCTGCGCAGCCACGCCGCCGGGTCGATGCCGCTGGAGGAGCCGCCGGGGTGGACCTCCATGTGGAGGTGGGCGCCCGTGACGTTGCCGGTGGCGCCGACGCGGCCGATCACATCGCCGGTGGCGACCTTCTGGCCGACGCTGACGCCGATGGAGGACTGGTGGGCGTACCAGATCTCGGTGCCGTCATCGAGGGTGAGGACGGTCTTGTAGCCGTAGGAGCCCTCGTAGCCGGCCTGCGTGATCGTGCCGCTGTGGACGGCCTTGATGAGCGTGCCGGTGGGGGCGGCGAAGTCGAGGCCGGTGTGGTAGCCGGAGGACCAGTAGGGGCCGGCCTGACCGAAGGAGGAGGTGAGGGTGTACGAGGAGGTGGGAAGCGCGAACTGCTTGGCCAGGGCGGCGAGGCGCTCGGCCTCCTTCTTCGCCGCGGCCTCCTCCTCCGCCTTCTTCTTGGCGGCGGCTTCCTTCGCCTCGGCTTCCTTCTTCTCCTTGGCGGCCTGCTCGGCGGCCTTCTCCGCGGCGGCGGTCTGGGCGGCCTCGGCGGCGGCCTTGTCGAACGCGTCCTGCTGGGACTCGGCCTGCGCCATGATGCGGGCGCGGAGCGCCTCACCGGCGTCGGCGGCGCCCTGCTCGGTGTCGGCGGCGATCAGGCCGGCGCTGCTGAGCGGGCTGGTGGAGGCCTGCGGCTCCGGCTCCTCGGCGTCGTCCTCGAAGACCGAGCCGACGTTCGGCATGTCGGGCATCGATATGGACACCGGGGCCTTGCCGGACTGCGCGCTGGCCATGCCGGCGCCACTGACGGCGGCTATGACACCGACGCCGAGCACCGTGGAGCTGCGGGCGAGACCGCCACGGGCGAGTACGCCGCTCTTCTTGGCGACGCGGTGCCGACCGCGAGCGGGGCGAAGGGAGTCCTCGGTGGGGTTCCACTCCTGCCAGGGGCCCTCGTTGTCGCTGTTGTAGCTGCCGTAGCCGAACGTCTGGCTCTCGCCGTCGCGTTGGCTAGGTACGAACGGGGCTTCGGTCGCGGACCGGTTCGACGCCACGTGGGCGTACTCCTTTCCTTCCTTCTCGCCTACCGGGTTAGCTGACGGGTTCGGAGCAGGAAGGTCTCCTACGCGCGTAAACCTGACGTGCTGCCACGACGGTTTGCGCGCGATTCACCCCAGGGTGGTGGTTCCCCGGTTCCCTTGCGGGATTCGGCGCGTGAGCACGGAGCCGTCTCTTGTGACGGCTGGGACGACCGCGCTGCGTTATCGAACGTTAATAGACGCGGGCGCTCCATTCCAAGCTGTTCTGAATGATCGTTCCGGCTTTCGCCTCGGACTTTACGGGTCATGAAGGGCGGAAAACGGGCGAGTTGACCTTGCCTCAGGAGTAACAGTTGTTCTGACGGTAAGTCAGTTTCTATACGGAGGAAGTTCGAACGGACACGCTCCGTGATCCCACGCCGAGAGATGTGAGAGAGAGGTGCGGGAGGGGTGTCAGGGGCGGCGGATCGCGAGGAGTGCCATGTCGTCCGTCGTGCGGTCGCCCGTGTGGCGGCGCACCTCGTCCGCGAGGGTTGTCAACAGGGCGCGCGGGCCGGGGAACGTACGGCCGGACAGTCGCTCGGCCGGGTCGTAGAAGACACCGTGGCTGTCGCGGGCCTCGGAGAGGCCGTCGGTGTAGAAGAGCAGCGTGGCGCCGGGCGGGAACCCCGTCTCCTCGGCGCGGTCCGGCCAGGTGCCCAGGTCGTCCATGCCGAGCGGAAGCGCGGGCTGCGGGGCGTCCAGGGTGCGCAGGGTGCCGTCGGCGTACAGCAGCAGGGGTGAGGGGTGGCCGCGGTTGACGATCCGTGCGCGGCCGGCGTCGTGCGGGAACTCCGCCAGTACGGCCGTGACGAACCCCTCGTACTCCACGGTCCCGTCCCGTCGGGCGGCCTCGCGCCGTGCCGCCTCCCGGGCCAGCGCCCGCTCCAGCCGCTGGGCGACCGCTTCGAGCGTCGACTCCTGCTCGGCCGCCTCCCGGAACGCGCCGATCAGCACCGCCACCGCCGAGACCGCCCCCAGCCCCTTGCCGCGCACATCGCCCACGATCAGCCGTACGCCGTGGGGGGAGTCCTGCACCGCGTACAGATCGCCCCCGATCGACGCCCCGGCCTGCGCGGCCTCGTACCGCGCGGCGATCTCCAGCCCGCCGATCCGCTCCTGCGGCACCGGCAGTACGGCCCGCTGCGCAGCCTCGGCGATCTCGCGGGCGGTGGCGAGCCGGGCGTCGCTGCGGCGGACGAGACGGTTGATGAGCACGGCCAGTACGGCGACGGTGGCGACCGTCGCGATCTCGGTGATCGCGTCCACATGGCCCGTGTCGCCGTAGTGGACCCGTACGGCGGTGATGCCGGCGACCGAGGCGGCGCCGGTGATCAGCGTGCCGTGGAGCGAGAAGAGCGGCGCCGCCACGAGGGGCGCGGCGGTGAAGAAGGGGACCGCCGTGAACTCGCGCGGGGTGAAGTGGTCATAGAAGAGGCCGATGGCGATCAGCAGGACGGGCAGGCCGCAGGCGAGCGCGCGGGCGTACGAGAACCGCCGACCGGCCGGCTCCCTCGCTCCCTCTGGCTGCCCCACATCTACAGGGTTTCCGGCGGTGGGGCGCGGGGCTAGTCGGCGGGGCCGAGTGGGCTAGGGAGGGGAGGGGGCCGGGCCGGGAGGGGGCGAGGGGGCCGGTTTTCCGGGATCAGCCCGCCGACAGCTCCGTCAGTTCCGGCAGGTCCGCCAGTTCCGGCAGGGGAAGCGTGTGCTGGGTCTGGAGGACCTTGGCGCGGAGGTAGCGGACGTTGTGGGCGGTGGTGAAGACGCCCGTGGGGACGCGGTGCCGGACGCCGACGCCGAGGTCGCGCAGCTGCTGCGCCTTGTCGGGGTTGTTGGAGAGCAGGTCCAGCTCGTCGATGCCGAGGGCACCCAGCATCTGGGCCGCCGACGTGTAGTCGCGGGCGTCCTCCGGCAGGCCGAGGGCCGCGTTCGCCTCGTAGGTGTCGAGGCCCTGGTCCTGGAGGGCGTACGCGTCGAGCTTGTTGTAGAGGCCGATGCCACGGCCCTCCTGGCGGAGGTAGAGGAGGACCCCGCCCCGGTCGGCGATCCGCTCCACCGCCTCGCGCAGCTGCGGGCCGCAGTCGCAGCGGGCCGAGCCGAAGACATCACCGGTCAGGCACTCGGAGTGCAGCCGGACCAGCGGGGCCGTACCGGGCGCGGGGTCGCCGAGGACGATCGCCACGTGCTCCTGGCCGTCGACGAGGCCGTGGAAGGTGACCATCTCGGTGTCGACGCTGTAGCCGTCGTGGAATCGCAGCGGTACCCGGACGCGGGCACGCGGGGTGGCAGCGGGAAAGTCGGGCATGCGGGTTCTCCGGTCCTGGTGCGGATGTCGCCATGCTTCAGATTTGAAGCATGGCGCTCGGCAGGACTCTAACCCCTGCTTCAAATTTCAAGCAACCCGATTTGGGATGGCTCACATTCCCGCGCCCCAGGGAACCCTCACGGAAAGCCGCTACCGCCCTGGCCGACTGGACGAACTCGGCTTGGTGGACGGACTCGGGTGAGGGGACGGACTCGGCTAGCTGGACGGACTCGGGTGAGGGGACGGACTCGGCTGACTCGACTGCTGGCAGGCGCGGCGGCGCCACGGCAGGTCCTCCGAGCCGGTCGCCTGCGGGTCGCCGCCCTGGATCGCTGCCGCGATGGCCCCGCAGATCTCCTCGAACTGGACGATCTGCTCCGGGCTGAGGTGGTCGAAGACGGCCTTGCGGACCGTTTCGACATGGCCCGGTGCCGTGCGCTCCAGCAGGGCCATGCCCTCATCGGTGAGCACGGCGACGCTGCCCCGCTTGTCCCACTGGCAGTCCTCGCGCCGCACCACACCGTCCTTCTCCAGCCGGGTCACGGCGTATGTCAGCCGACTGCGCGTGATCTTCAGGTGCGCGGCGAGGTCGGTCATCCGCATCCGGCGTTCGGGCACCTCGGAGAGGGCCGCCAGCACGGAGTAATAGAGGTGCGGCAGGCCGGCCTCCTGCTGGAGCTGCCGGTCGAGCGCGTCCTCGAGGAGGGAACTCGCGGCCACGTAGGCACGCCAGGCACGCTGTTCCTCGGGGGTGAGCCAGCGGGTCGTCATACGTACAGTGTAGTTATTGTTTAAAACTTGAACCAAGCCGCAGCCGTAACCAAGGCCGTAGCCGTCGTCACATCACCGTCAGGGAGCGCGTCCATGCCCCAGCCCTACGTCCTGTTGTCCGCCGCCGTCTCCCTCGACGGCTTCCTGGACGACACCGGCCCCGAACGGCTGCTGCTCTCCGGCCCGGCCGACTTCGACCGGGTCGACGAGGTGCGCGCGGCCAACGACGCCATCCTGATCGGCGCCGGCACCCTGCGCACCGACAACCCCCGGCTGCTGGTCAACTCCCCCGAGCGCCGCGCGGCCCGTGTCGCCGCAGGACTCCCGGAGTATCCGCTGAAGGTCGCGGTCAGCGCGTCCGGCGACCTCGACCCGACGGCCCAGTTCTGGCACACCGGCGGCGAGAAGGTCGTGTACACGACGGAGAAGGGCGCGGAGCGGCTGCGCGGACCGGTTCTGCCGACCGGCCCGAACGGCGTGGATGTCGTGTCCCTCGGCCCCGACGTGGAGTGGCCCGCCGTCCTCGACCACCTCGGCGACGTACGCGGCATCCGTCGCCTCATGGTGGAGGGCGGCGGTCGCGTGCACACCCAGCTGCTCCAGCAGGGGCTCGCGGACGAGCTGCAGCTGGCCGTCGCGCCGGTGTTCGTGGGCGAGTCGGACGCGCCGCGCATGTTCGGTACGGGCGCGTACCCCGGTGGGCCGAAGAGCCGGCTCCGTCTGCTGGAGACCCGGCCGGTCGGCGACGTCGTCCTCATCCGGTACGTCCCGACCGTCCCCGGCACCGGTCCGTCCGTCTCCGCCGCCGACCGGCGCTGGCTGGCGCTGGCCTGCGAACTGGCCGCCGCGTGCCCGCCCTCGCGGACCGCCTTCAGCGTGGGGGCGGTCGTGGTCGCCGAGGACGGCACGGAACTGGCCCGCGGCCACTCCCGCGAGGACGGCGACCCCGTGGTCCACGCCGAGGAGGCCGCCCTCGCCAAGCTTGACGCCGGCGACCCGCGCCTCGCCTCCGCCACGGTCTACAGCAGCCTCGAACCGTGTGCCCGCCGCGCCTCCCGCCCCGCGCCCTGCGCCCGGCTCCTCCTCGACGCGGGTGTCCGCCGAGTCGTCACGGCGTGGCGCGAGCCGGACACGTTCGTCGCGGACGCCTCCGTCGGCAACGCGGTGCTCTCGGCGGAGGGTGCCGAGGTCGTCGTACTGCCGGAGTACGAGGAGCGGGCGAAGGCGCCGAACGGGCATCTGCTGGCCGCTGAGTGAAGTGTGAGTGATGCCGACTGGAGCCGGGTGGAGCCGGGTGAATCAGTGGTGATCGGCGGTCGTCGTAAACCCGTGTGCTTGGGGTCCCGCACATGGCGTACACTGGTTTCAACGACGCGGGGTGGAGCAGCTCGGTAGCTCGCTGGGCTCATAACCCAGAGGTCGCAGGTTCAAATCCTGTCCCCGCTACTGAAGGCCTGGGGCCCGGAATCCGCAAGGATTCCGGGCCCAAGGTGTGTGCCCACGTCCTGACACTCCACGCCCTCACTGGGCACGTCGGGCCGCTGCCACCGCGTCCGTGTACAGCTCCCGGGTGAGGTCCTCCGGGGCGATGCCGAGATCGGTGAGTACCGCGCGGATGTCGTCGAGGGCCGGGGTGACCTCGGACTCCTCCTGCACCTGGGTCTCGATCTCCAGGAACGTGCCGTCCAGTTCGGGGACGCGTACGAGGGTGGCGAGCATGCGTCGGCCGTACGCCTCGAAGGCATGGTTGCGGCAGCGCTTCTCGAACACGATCGCCGGCACGTAACCGAGGTGCTCCAGGATGGCGTGCGTGATCTGGGAGTCCCCGACCCGCGTCTCGTACTCGGGCTTCGAACCGGACGCCTCGTCGACGGCGGCCCCCTTGAAGGTGAGCAGTGTCCGGCGGTCGCCCGTGGCGTGGTCGACCAGGAAGCGCAGCCGCAGTTCCTCGTCCCGTGCGCGCAGACTGCCGTCCGGCAGGTCGTAGTACGTGTCCTGGTACGTCTCGGACCGGCCCTCGGCCCGCTCGTCGAGCGCCCGCGCGACCGCCTCCGGGGCACGGACCCTTGCCTTCAACTCCGCCTCGATCACGAGCCGTTCCTCTCCTCGCACCGCTCTCCCCCTCCCTCCCACTTATCCCCGCCGACCGCGCGGGAGGGGAGATCCCGTCGCCGTCGCTGTCGGGGCGGCCGGGAAGTGGACGCCGTGGTCGCAGGGGGCGCCGCCTTCGGCCGGCCGCAGTCGCGCCCCCTTCCTGGTAAGCCTGTCGACATGCCTTCTTGGAAGGCCCTCTAAGGCGGACGGAACAGCCACGGTGGACGGGGTGGACGCAGTGGACAGGGAGCGTGTGGCGGATGGAGCGGACGTGGTGGGGGCGGAGAGCGGGTGCCGGAGATTCGGTGGACGGAGCGGGCTCGGCGGGCGGAGGGGGCGCCAAAGACTCGGCCGACAGAGCTTCTCGCGGTGCTGGGCGACGGTGTTCAGCGGTTGACCGCGAAGACCGTGCCGCTGTCGTTGCCGACGTAGACCGTGGCGTCGGTCGCCGTGGGGGAGGAGCGGATGTCCGCGCCGGTGCGGTACGTCCACAGGGGCTTGCCGGTGTCCGTTCGTACGGCGTAGAGGTTGCCGTTCTTGCTGCCGACGTACACGGCGTCGCCGAGGACGGCCGGTGAGGAGTAGACGACGGCGCCGACGGTGAACTTCCACCTCTGGTCGCCGGTGAGGGCGTCGACGGCGTACAGGTTGCCGTCGTCGCTGCCGACGTAGACGACTCCGCCGGACACCACCGGCGAGGAGCCCACCCCGCCTCGGGTGGCGAAGGTCCAGAGGAGGTCGCCGGTGTCGCAGTTGACGGCGTAGAGGTTGCCGTCGTAGCTGCCCACGTAGACGACGCGGTCGGCGATCGCCGGTGAGGACTTGACGTCGCCGTCGGTCGCGAAGGCCCAGCGCTGCTCGCCGGTCGCCGCGTCGACGGCGTAGAGCCGGGAGTCCTCACTTCCGACGTAGACCTTGTTCCATGCGACGACCGGGGACGAACGGATCCGGCCCTCGGCGGCGAACGTCCACTTCCGGTCACCCGAGCGGGCGTCCACGGCGTACAGCCGCGCGTCGTCACTGCCCGCGTAGACCACTCCCCCGGCGACCACCGGCGAGGAGTTGACCTCTCCGCCGGCGCTGAACTGCCAGCGCTGCTCGCCGGTCTTCACGTCGACGGCGTAGAGGTGGTAGTCCGCGCTGCCGAAGTAGGCCAGGCCACCGGCCACGGCGGGACAGGTGTAGACGCCGTTGCCCGTGCTGAACTGCCAGCGCGGCTTGCCGGTCTCGGCCTCCAGGGCGTACATGCTCCCGTCCCTGCTGCCGGCGTACACCAGCCCGCCCGCGGCGAGGAGCGCGGGCGCCACCGGGCCTCCGGTGCCGCGCTTCCATCTCAGGCCTCCCGGGGTCGGCGCGGCGCCCGGGTCCTTCAGGGTGTCGTTGCCGGAGCCCTTGTCGGGGTCCTGCTCGTTACGCCCCAGCAGGTACGTGCCCACGCCCACGGCGGCGACGCCACCCACTCCGGCGAGCACGGCCAGCACGCGGCGACGGGGCGGAGCGCTGGCGTAGCGGGGGTCTGCGGGAGGGCGGGGGGCGGCAAGGGGCGTGGCAAGGGGGCGCAGGTCGGCAGCGGCGTGCGGATCGGCAGGAGGACGCAGGTCGGCAGGGGCGTGCGGGTCGGCAGGAGGACGCAGGTCGGCAGGGATGCGCGGGTCCGCCGTGCCCACGGCTGCCACAGTCCGCGTGCCGGGTTCCGGTGCCGCCCCTGAGGTCCTCGGCACTTCTGCTGTCTCCGGTACCTCTGCTCCCGTCGTCATGCCCGGCGCGGTCACCGCATCGGGCACCGGAGTCCCGCCGGCCCCGCCCACGCCGCCGACCCCGCCCATCGCGCCCATGCCGCCCGTCTCCCCGGCGCGCCGCACGGAAGAGGCCACGGACGTGGGCAGCCAGGCGCCGCCTTGGAGGGCGAGGGTCACCGTGTCCGTGCCGTACTCCGCTTCGGGCGCCGGGAGGATACGGCCGGCGAACTCGGCGAGCAGTTCCGAGACGGTGGGCCGGCGGCCGGGAACCTTGTCGAGACAACGGCCGAGCAGGGGACGCAGACCTGCGGGGACGGCGGACAGACGCGGTTCGTCATGGACCACGCGGTAGCCGACGCCGAGCGAAGGACCGGACCCGAAGGCGCCCTCGCCGGTGGCGGCGAAGACGAGTACCCCACCGAGGGCGAACACATCGGCTGCCGTACCGGCCCGTCCGCCCGTCAGTTGCTCGGGCGACATGTACGCGGGGGTGCCGACGACGACTCCGCTGCGGGTCAGCGAGCTCGATCCGGCGGTGATCGCGATGCCGAAGTCGATCACCTTGGGGCCGTCCGGGGCCAAGAGCACGTTGGAGGGCTTCAGGTCCCGGTGGACGAGACCCGCGGTGTGAATGGCCTGGAGCGCCTCGGTCAGCCCGGCTCCCAGGGCGAGCACCGAGGACTCGGGCAGCGGTCCGTGGCGCGCGATGGTGTCGTCGAGCGAGATGCCCGCGACATGGACGGTGGCGAGCCAGGGCGGTTCCCCGTACGGGTCCGCGTCGACGACGGCGGCCGTGAACGCCCCGCTGACGGCCCGGGCGGCCGCCGCCTCCCGGGCGAACCGCTCACGGAACGCGGGATCGTAAGTCAGTTCGGGCCGGATGGTCTTGACCGCGACCGCACGGCCGCCCGGCGACACTCCGAGATAGACGCGCCCCATCCCACCCGCACCGAGGCGGCCCACGATCCGGTAGGGCCCCACCTGCCGAGGGTCGCCACTTTCCAACGCCTGTGCCATGGGCCCCCTGCCCCACCTGAGGGCTGTCCGCCCCCGGATACGTTCTCGTCCATGATGTCCGCCCCACACGGAATCCGCACCTCACTGTGCGGTCGGACGCGACACATGGACGCGAAGGTTCCCGTACGGGTCCCCTGTCACGGTGACAGCACCTGGGCCGACGAGTCAGCAGTGTGAACACCCGAAAGGGAGAGGTGGCCGTCAGCGGAAGCGGCGGAAGAAGGCACGGACATCGGCGGTGAACAGATCAGGTTGTTCCATCGCGGCGAAATGGCCGCCTCGGGGGAATTCGGACCAGTGGATGATGTCGTGCTCGCGTTCGGCGAGTCGGCGGACGGGGCGGGCGATGTCGGCTGCGAAGACGGCAACGCCGGTGGGCGTGCCGGTGGGCGTGCCGGTGCGAGCCCCCTCCGACGGATGAGCCGCCTCCCAGTAGTGGCGGGCCGAAGATCCCGCGGTCCCCGTGAGCCAGTACAGCATCACGTTCGTCAGCAGGCGGTCGCGCGGGACCGCGTCCTCGGGTACGTCGGTGCTGTCGGTCCACTCCTTGAACTTCTTCACGATCCAGGCGAGTTGCCCCACCGGGGAGTCGGTCAGCGCGTAGGCGAGGGTCTGTGGGCGGGTTCCCTGGACCTTTGCGTACGCGGATATCTCGGGCTCTGCGGCGAGGAGCCGATCGAGGCGGGCGCGGTCGTCGTCCGTGAGCTCGGCGGCCACGGCGGGGTCGTCCGGGGGCAGGGTCAGCAGGGTGTTGAGGTGAATACCGATGACCCGCTCGGGCACCAGGGCCGCCAGCTCCAGGGTGATCGCGTGGCCCCAGTCACCGCCCTGGGCGCCGTAACGCTCGTATCCCAGCCGCCGCATCAACTCGGCCCATGCACCCGCGACCCGACGGATGCCCCAACCGGGGGCCCGCGTCGGTCCCGACAGGCCGAAGCCCGGGATCGACGGGATCACGAGGTCGAAGGCGTCGGTCGGCGCGCGGCCACCGTGTGCACGCGGATCGGTCAACGGGCCGATGACGTCGAGGAACTCCACGACGGATCCCGGCCAGCCATGGGTGAGCAGCAGCGGCAAGGCGTCCGGTTCGGGGGAACGGACATGGAGGAAGTGGACGTCCGCCCCGTCGATCGTCGTCATGAACTGGGGGAACCGGTTCAGGTGCGCCTCGTGCGCGCCAGCCGTAGGCGGTGCGCCTCGTGCGCGCCAGTCGTAGGCGGTGCGCCTCGTGCGCGCCAGTCGTAGGCGGTGCGCCAGTACGCCACCAATTCCTTGAGATACGTGAGCGGTACACCTTGCGACCAGCCCGGGGCGGTGGGCTCGTCCGGCCACCGGGTGGCGTCGAGCCGTGCGGCCAGGTCGTTCAGGGCCGCTTGAGGGACGTCGAGTTCGAAGGGACGGACGGCGGGATGGACCGTAGGTCGGATCGTGGGACGGACGGTGGAGCCGGACGCCGCCCGCACAGGCCCGCTCATGCCCTCTCCCCCTTCTTCCTCTTCCGGTCCTCTTGCCTCTCCTCGCTCCCTTCGTCCTCCTCGGGTTCACCGGCGAGCCGGTGTGCGGCCTCGACGTCACCCTCGTCCCAACCCCAGTGCCCGGGGTCCTCCTCCCGCTTTGCCTGCTCGTCGATCCAGCGCTTGTGGGCCTCCCAAGCCGCCTGTTTGGTCGTGCCGAGGGCCGCGCCGATCTGGGACCACGACGCACCGGCCCGCCGTGCGGAACGAACGGACAACTGACGCCCGTACACGGCCTTGCGGGCGATCACCTCACCCAGGGCGAGCAACTCCAGCGCCTCACCCCGCGACAACGGCACGCTCTCCGGATCACCCTGTCCGCCAGCCAGGCCGACACCACCGCCGTTGCCCTCGTCGTCCGGCGCCGCGAGAGCGTCCCGCGTCCGCAGTGCGTCGTACCGCGCCACCGCCGTCGGCAAGGTGAACCGACCGTCGAGGTCATCAGGAGTCGTCGCCATGACTCGAGTCTCCCGTCAGGCTACCTTGACGTCAAGGTAGCCTGACACCATCGGGGAACGCGGCAGCGCCCGGGTGGGCCGAAGGCGGGCCGGGTGTTGTGCCGCAGGGTCGGTGGGGCGGTTGTCTACTTGCCCCAGATTTTTCGGTAGGCCTGGCGATAGCCCTCCGAGTCCCATGCCAGGGCGCCGCCGCTGTTGGAGGCGGTGGCGATGTGGACCGGGGCGACGTATCCGCTGTCGGTTTCACCGGCGAACGCGCGGTTGAACTCGTCGACGATCTGCCAGCCCTGTTCGGAGAGGGGCTCGGGCACGGTGGCGGCCTGGTACTCCCTGCCGTTGATGCGCTGGAACGCCGACGGGTCGCCGTCTCCGGCGCCGATGTTGAACGGGGCGCCGGCACCCTGCAGGCCGTCGGCGCGCAGGGCGGGGGCGGCGTGCTCGAAGTAGAGGTCGTTGATGGCGGCGGAGTAGGTCCACTCGCTGCCGAAACGGGAGAGGAGGGAGGAAACCGCCCCGACCGTACGGCTGTTCGCTTCGGGGATGGGGATGTCCTCGTAGCTCAGCAGCCTGATGCCGGAACAGGTGGCGAGTTCCTTCTTGATCAGATCCGACTTGCGCTTGGCGAAGGGTATCGAGGCGTCGGTGAACAGGACCACGCCCGCACGGCCGTTGGAGCGGGCGATGATCCAGTCGGCACTGATCTTCGCGACGTCCTCGACCCTGGTGGTGATGTTGCTGAAGAGTTCCGGGTCCCTGCTGGGGCCGGGAGTCTGGGCGGCGTGCCAGCCGATCAGCGGGATACCCGCGGCCCTGGCCTGACGGACCTGCCGGTCAGCGGATGCGGGGTCGAAACCGCCGATGACTATGCCGTCGGGCTTGAGGGCCACGGCCTCGGCGAAGGCGGCCTTGATGCCGGCGGGCGTGCCCTGGCCGTTGATGACGCGGACCTTCCAGCCCATGACCTTGGCGGCCTCCTCGGCACCCTGGGCGACGCCGGTCACCCCGGGGTTGGCCAGGGTCTGGGCGACGAAGACGACGGTCTTGCCGGGGACCGCCCGGGGGCCGGTGGTCGGACCGCCCCACGGCGCGTCGACGCTTTCGGCCTTCTTGACCGCCGACTTGGCTTGCGTGAGGACGGTGGGGCAGCCGGGCTCGGCCGAGTCGGCCGTGGCCGCGGCGGTGGTCGAGCCGCTGTCGCAGCCGACGAGAGCGGTGGCCAGGGCCAGCAACACGGCGGCCGGCATTGGCGCCTGACGGGTGGCGTGCACGGGAGGTCTCCTCGCAGGGCAACAGAGGGTACGGGGCAGTGGGGGGAGGAGATGGTCAAAGGGCGACGCCGACGGCTTCCCGGGCCTGGCCGGAGCGTGCGCCGGGGAATGTAGCAGAGCGCGGATGAAGGCCAGTCACGCCGACGGGCACGGCGCACCGCACATCGCGCACAGCACATCGCGCATCGCGCAACCCTCGCACCGCGCAACCCTCGCTCCGCACCGCGCACCGGAAAGCGGACCGGACATTAGCGCACCCCAGAGCTCGCGACGAGGAAGCGCTATGTCCATACATAAGGCTTGAAATAATTCGTAATCAACTCTTGATGGCATATCGCCGATCGAACCTCCGCCCGAACGATAGTCTCCGCACGGCCGGATTCGGACACGTGGCGCAATCGCTTCGTACCTATCAGCGATGGGGGCGTCGAAAGTGTCACGCTCCGTTCCCGGCGGCTAGCGGTCCGGCACGAACGACACTCGGTCACCGCCAGGAAATCGACGAAGGAGGCCCGGGTGTCCGCGAACGCAGTGGAGGAGGCGACGACACCGTTGCGCCGGAGAGCGGGCGCCGTGCTCGACCGATGGCCGTTCCGGCGGAAACTCAACGTCCTGGTGACCGCCCCCATCGCGGTCGTCGGCCTGCTGCTCGGCGCCGCGATCGTCAGCCAGCTGGAACGGGCCCGGGACGCCGACCGGATCGCCGACCTGGTGCGCGACAGCGAGCAGGTCGCGAGGCTGATCAACGACGTACAGGCCGAACACCGGCAGGCACTCGCGCTGTCGGTGCGCTACGAGACGGCCCGCCCCGGGGCCGCTCTGCCGTCGCTCACCGACTACCGCCAGGCGCAACAGGACACCGACACACAGGTCGCCGTCGTGCGTTCCGCGTTCGGGTCGAGCCTGCCGACCGAGGAGAAACAGGCCCTTGAGTACATCGGCGGTCTGGCCGTCCTGCGGGACAAGCTCGAACGGGGCTATGTCCCCGCCGCCGGCATCGACCCCGCGTACGCCTCCGCGGTCGACTACCTGATCGACGGCATCGGACTCGAACACTTCTCCGACACCTCGTCGTCCGCGGTCACCACTCTGCTCGACGCGGTGCTGCGCGCCGACTCCGCCCACGCCGCCTTCGAGAGCGCGGTGTTCTCCGCGCACACCCGTGACGCCAACGCCCTCACCGAGTACTCCCGCGCCGTCAGCGCCCGCGCGCTCTACGACCACGAGGCGGACCGGTTCAGCCGGATCGCCACACCGGGCCAGGTCCTGACCCTCAGCGGTATCGAGCGCGGTTCCGAGCAGAACGGCATCGAGTCGCAGTTCGCGGAGCTCCAGATCGATCCCGGCTCCCTCCAGGGCCAGACACCTCAGCAGTTGCGCAAGGAGATCGCCGCCGGGGCACAGCAGGCCGAGACCCGTCTCGGCATCACCCGGTCGCTGATCCGTCAGGTCGCGGCCCAGGCCGACGCCATCTCCACCAGCGCCCTGCGGGAGGCGCTGGTCCTGCTCGGCCTGGCCCTCCTCGGCTTCGCCACCTGGCTGGCCTTCTCCATCCTCGTCCGGCGCTCGGTCGTACGCCCGCTGGCGGCCCTCACAGGCGCCGCACAGCAGGTCGTCGACGTGGCGGGGGAGGAACTGGCCCGGATCGCGGACGACGAGGGGGCCGACACCAGCACGCCACTGCGGCCGCGGGCGATCCCCGTCCCGGTCCGGGACGAGATCGGCGAGTTGGCCGAGGCGTTCAACCAGGTGCAGGTCACCGCCGCCGCGTTGCTGGAGCGGCAGGTGCTGAGCCGGCGCAACGTCGCCGAGATGTTCGGCAACGTGGGCCGCCGGGTCAGCAACCTGACCTCACGTCAGCTCATGCTGATCGACGCCGCCGAACGCGAGGAGACCGACCCCGACCTCCTCGAACAGCTCTACCGCATCGACCACATCGCCGTACGCCTTCAGCGCAACGCCGACAGCCTGATGCTGCTCGCCGGCATCCGGGAGACCGGTGTCGAGGCCCGGCCGACCTCCCTGGCCAACGTCATACGGGCGGGGCTCGGCCGGATCGAGGGATTCCAGCGGGTGTCGCTGCGGGCCGAGGCGGACGTCACCATCGCCCCCGACATCATCGGCGACCTCACCCTGATGCTCGCCGAGCTGCTGGAGAACGCGGTCGCCTTCTCCCCCTCCCACACCGCCGTCGAGGTGGTCGTCCGCCCCGGCACCGACGTCACCTCGGACGGCGGTGCGCTGGTCGAGGTCATCGACCACGGCCTGGGGATGAGCGCGGAACGCCTCGCGGACGAGAACGCCCGCCTGATACGCCGGGAACGGCTCGACCTCGTGCCGACCAAGGTGCTCGGCCTCTTCGTCGTCGGCAGCATCGCCCGGCGCTGGGGCATGGAGGTGACGCTCAGCCGCACACCGGGCGGCGGGGTCACCGGCACCGTGTGGATACCCGCCGCTCTCCTGCTGACCATGAGCTCTGTGGACCTGCAGGGGTCCGTCGCGCTGGTGAGCAAACCGAAGGTGACGCCTCCGGTGCCTCCAGTGCCTCCGGTGCCTCCGGTGCCGCTGGTCGACGCCTCGAAGGCCCACGAGGGCGCGAGCCCGGCGCACAACACAGCCCACGGGGACGCGGTGGGCGCCGAGCAGAGCCCCGCGGACATGGACACCGGAGACCCCGCAGGCATGGTCCCCGGAGACCCCGCGGACGTTGGCCCCGAAGGCGTCGGTCCCGGCCCCGACCCCGAGCACCCGACCGCGCACGTGCACGCGCTCGCGAAGGCGAACGCCCACGCGAACCGAGGACCCCGGCCCGCGCGGACGGCCCTCGCCCCCGACACCCGGCCGATGCCCCCGTCGCCACAGGGCCTCCCACGACGTGTCCCGGCCAGCACCCGCCCCGCCCCCGCGAACGGGGCCGCGATCACCGAACAGCAGCCCGGGACGGACGCGCCCCGCCCCCTGCGGAGGCGAGTACGCGGGGCGACGCTCGCCAGGACCAGCCCACCGACGGATCGGGCGAACGCGGTCGCACAACCCCCCGCCGACGCCGACGCGGTCCGCGCGGAACTCGACGACTTCGAGGCCGCCGTACGCAGGGCGGAGCAGGACATCGCCCTGAACGGGCCGGAGCCGACAGCGTCAGCACATCAGAAGAACCAGAGGGAAACCCAGAGGGAGTCCGGCAGTGACCACGTCGACAGGTGACAGCAGTTCCGAACAGACGAAACCCACCGACCTGCGAACCGCCGCGGCCGACTTCACCTGGCTCCTCGACCGGTTCGCCGAGGACACCGCCGGTGTCGTCGACGCCATCGCGGTGTCGTCCGACGGTCTGCTGATCGCGGCTTCCCGGCTGCGCGACCACGCCGACTCCGAGCGCCTCGCCGCGATCGTGTCCGGCATGACCAGCCTCGCCGCGGGCGCCTCCGGCAACTACGACCTGGGCGGCCTCAACAAGGTCATCATCGATCTGGAAGGCGGCCACGTGCTGGTGTCGGCCATCGGCTGCGGTGCCGTCCTCGGCGTGGTGACCTCCCGAGAGGCGAAGCTGGGCAACATCGCCTACGAGATGACCCTCTTCGCCAACCGCGCCGGAGGCGCGCTCACCCCCCAACTGGTGCTGGAACTCAAGAAGAACGTCGGTGCCGCGTCGGCCGACTGACCGTCCCGACACCAGGGCGCGGCCGGGGCACGGTCGGAGCGCGGCCGCAGCACGGTCGGAGCGCGGCCGGGACACGGCAACGGGGCATGGCGACGGGGACTTCGGAAAGGGATCGTGATGGCCGTCGGTGGATCAGCACCACACGATGCGGCGGAGGACTCCGGCGACTCGCCGGAGCCGGTCGGCCGCGCCCCCGCCGTCCGTCCGTTCCTGCTGACCGCCGGCCGGGTGTCGGGGGGCGGCAGCGCGCTGCCCATCCCCATCGAGACCCAGGTCGTGTCGACAGCGGCCGGCCTGGCCGCCCTCCACACGCTCACCTTCGAGCACCGCGACATCATCGCCGCCTGCCGACGGCCCCAGTCCGCGGCCGAACTCGCCGCCCAGCTGCGGCTGCACCTCAACGTGGTCCGCGTGCTGGCCGAGGACCTGTGCTCCGCCGGACATCTCGCGATCCACAGGCCGAACGCCAGAGCGGCCCAGGATCTCTCCGTACTGCGAAGGGTTATCGATGGTCTCCGCGCCGTCCCCGATTCCCGGGGCGCACTCCGCGACTCCGGTTGAAGAGCCGCCCCTGCCCGTCAAGTTGGTCATCGCCGGCGGCTTCGGAGTCGGCAAGACAACGGCCGTGGGCTCGATCTCGGACATACGACCACTGACCACGGAGGCCGCGATCACCGAGGTCGCGGCCGGCGTGGACGACCTCACGCACACGCCGGGCAAGACGACCACCACGGTCGCCATGGACTTCGGCTGCATCACCATCGACCCGACACTCAAGCTGTACCTGTTCGGCACGCCGGGGCAGGACCGGTTCGGCTTCATGTGGGACGACCTCGTGGAGGGCGCCCTCGGCGGTCTGGTGATCGTCGACACCCGTCGGCTGGACGACTGTTACGCGGCGGTGGACTACTTCGAGCACAAGGGGCTCCCGTTCGCGGTCGCCGTCAACGCGTTCGACGGGGAGGTCGGGCACGATCTGGACGAGGTGCGGTGGGCACTGGACATCTCGGAGCACGTACCCCTCATCGTCTTCGACGCACGAAGCACCGGCTCGGTCCGCGACGCCCTGCTGGTGGTGCTCGGCGTCGCGCTCTCCCACGCCCAGGACGCAGCGGCGAGCCACTAGCGCACGCACGCGCTCTCTCCTTGATCGTTACTCGCGGCGACCGCGGGAACAAAAGACCGGGAGCAGAGGACGGGCAAGACCGCGCCCGAGCAGCTGCCGCCTGGAGACGGACCCGCGGGAGGCGGCCTCCAGGCCCTGGCCGTGCGGCTGCGGCTGCGGCTGCGGCTGCGGCTGCGGCTGCGGCTGCGGCTGCGGCGCATGAACGGCGAGATCAACCGCCCCGTGCAACGGCTTCGCCGACGACCACGGCCCGCACGCCACCGACGCCCGGGCGCTCGCGGCAGCCCTGGACGACCGAGGAGCCCATGACACCGAGCCGCCTGAGGCAACACCTCGGGCTCACCTCCGGAGCCGCGAGCGCGTACGTCGACCGGCGGAGCGCGCCGGACACATCCGCCGCGTCCGGGAGAGCGCCGACCGCAGGGTGGTGCAAACGCACAGTCCCGAAAACGAGCCGCGCCCGAGCCGACCGAAGCCGACCCGGGCGCTGCCCAGCAGGTCAGAGGGGATATCCCCCGCCCGCGAACCGTAGGCCCTGTGGGACTCGAACCCACAACCAATGGATTAAAAGTCCTGGTCAAGACGTGGTGGGTGGTTCCGGACGGTTCTCCGCCGTCCGGAACCACCAGGTCAGAGCACCTTTCCCGTCTAGTGAGATCCACCTCGTGACGGCCCGTGCCACACCGTCCGCTCACGCATCGCTCACGCAAAAGAGGTGGCTGACCAGTACTTTCACTCCTGTGCGCGCTGAATCGTCTTCGGATCGGGCCCGGGGGCGGTCGCGGGATCGTGCCCCCACGGGTCCGGAAGACGTGTCCACGTTCGCGCGTACTCGGTCGTGTCATCACGAACCCGTCTTCGCGGCGAGGGCCGACTGACCTTCGTCTCACGCCACCACTGCTTGAGTCCGGCCCGGATCCGCTCGGCCACAGGTTGCTGCGCGAACGTCCCAGAGTCATTGCACTCCCATCGGCGCTGGCGCCATGCTCTGAATCCCCAAGCGGCGAGGGCCAGACCCAGGAGCAAGGCGCCTGCCAGGTAGATCAGTCCGTCGTCGGAGAGTTCTTGTGGTTCGAGATCTCTGTCGCCGCCCGATGCCGGTACCACTTGCAAGATGCGTCCGCTGGCGATCACCAGCCCGGAGACGATCATCGCTGCCAGGACGGCAACGAGATTGGCACGTATCGCTGCCACAGCCCGCAGGACATGGGTGGCGACGGTGCCGGGCGCCTTGCCCATGACCTCAGCGGTCTCGGCCTGTGTGTAGTCCAGCGCCTTGGTGGCCCACACTGCGGTGCGCTGCGGTGGAGGCAGGCGGTCCAGGGCCTTGTACACAGCCATGCGGTTGGCGATCAGATCGCTGAAGTCAGCAACGTGCACTTCGCCGAGGGCCTGCGCATGTCCAGCACGGGTTGCGGATGCCTCCGCTCGGGCGCGGTTCCGACGTCCGGCGGCACGTACGTCGTTGCGGATCACCGCGTACAGAAAGGCGCGGGGCTCGTGGATGCGCTCGGGAGCGCGTAGGGCCTCGGTGAAAGCCGACTGCACTACGTCCTCAGCGCCCAGGACGGATTCGGGAACTCCTTCCTCGGCCGTGCCGACGCGTGAGCGCGGACATCTCCGCGTAGTACTGCCTGTGCACGTCGTCCAGGTGCACAGCCGCATCCGGCACCCGCTCAGCCAAGGTCCTTCTCCTGCCTCTTGCCCGGCTCTCCACCGCGCCGTGCCTGGATCAAGGCCGCCCTGCCCTGAGCCCTATTGCGGTAGGCAACACTGTCCACCCAGTCCTTCATGGCAGGGACCAGAACGACGGCAACGGACAACAAAGCGCCGACAACCTCCACCGAACACCTCCTCCGATCGGCGGCCTCTCCTGTGCCCTGCACCAGGGCGTAGGCCGTATGTCTCTGAAGAGGCGGTGCAGGCTCATCCTCATGACGTCCGAGCGCAATTTGTTGCTCAGATTCTTCGACTGATCGACAACTCGGGGCATGCGGCGTCTTGGCGGCGCGCTAGTTCTGGCGGGCCGGTTCACTTCCCAGGGCGAGGAGTGCTGCTGCGGCGGAGATCAGCGCGAGGGCGGTGAACAGGCCGGGGTATCCGCCGAGAGGTCCGGCGAGGGCGGCCCCTGCGAAGGGGGCGAGAGCGGAGGCGATGGTGGCCGGGGCGGCCAGGATGCCGGACAGGCGGCCGTAGTGGGTGGTGCCCCAGCGGTCGGTGACGGCGGTGGCCTGGAGGAGGGTGAGGTTGCCCCGCACCATGCCGGCCACGATCGCGATGCCGACGAGCAAGGGGAAGGGCCCGGTGACCATGGCGAAGGCGGCGGTCGTGGCGCCGCCGAACGTGATCAGGGCGACGGTGCGGGCGGTGACGCCGGTGCGTCGGGCGAGGGTGGCGTACAGGGTGCGGCCCAGGGTCTGGCCCGCACCGCCCAGGCCGAGGGCCCAGGCAGCAGCCGTTGGGCTGGCGCCGCGGGTGATCAGCAGGGGTACGAGGGCGATGACGACCGCGTACATGGCGAAGCTGTTCAAGGTCATTGCCGTGGCGAGCATCAGGAACGGTCGGCTGCGGGTCACCGAGGTGCTGTTGTCGGTGTGCCGTTGAGACGGTGGTGCTGGGGCGGGTGGCCAAGGTCCTCGTAGCGCGAGGGCGTGGGCGGGGATGGTTACGAGGGCCAGGACTAGGGCGAGTACGGCGTACGTGTTGCGCCAGCTCAGGTGCTCGGCGAGTGCGGCGGTCAGGGGCGCGAATGCGGTGGAGGCCAGGCCGCCGGCGAGGGTGACGATGGTGAGGGCGCGGATGCGGTCCTCGCCCCACCAGCGGGTGAGGGCGGCGAAGGCGGGCTGGTAGAAGGTGGCGGCCATCGCGACGCCGGCCAAGAGCCAGGCGGCGGTGAAGGCGATCAGGTTTGTTGCGGAGGCGACGGCCAGCATGGCTAGGACGCCCAGGACAGACCCGGTGGTCATCACGGTGCGTGGGCCTCGACGGTCGAGGATGCGGCCGACGGGTATGCCGGTGAGGGCGGAGATCAGGAGCGCGCCCGAGAAGGCTGCGGTGGTGGCTGTGGTCGACCAGCCTGTGGCGGCGGTGATCTGCGGATTGAGGACGGGGAACGCGTAGTAGACGATTCCCCAGCTGGTGATCTGGGTGGCGCACAGGGCGGGCAGCGCTGCGCGGGGCCGTGACCGGACCCCCGTCCCGGTCACGACCCCGCTGGCACGGAAGTCGGTCATCGGCGGATCAGCAGCAGCCGCCCGCGGCGACCGGTTCCTTCGCGCCGGTGTCGGCCTCGGCCGTACCGGTGCAGCAGGTACTGCCCTGCTGCTTGGCGAGGGAGTCGGCGTCGGCCTTGACCACGTACACCTCCCAGGGTTCCTGGCCGGGGCCGTGGACCCAGACCTTGTCCTGGAGGGCGTAGCAGCAGGTGGTGTCGTTCTCCACGACGGTGGCCAAGCCGGCCTCGCCCAGGCGGGCGGTGGCGGCGTGGACCGCTTCGGTCGACTCGACCTCGACGCCGAGGTGGTCCATGCGGGTCGCCTCGTCCGCGGTGCCTTCGATGAGGACGAGCTTGAGCGGGGGCTCGGTGATGGCGAAGTTGGCGTAGCCGTCGCGGAGTTTGGCGGGCTCTGTGCCGAAGAGCTTCGTGTAGAAGGCCACGGACGCTTCGAGGTCGGGGACGCGGAGGGCGAGCTGTACGCGGGACGTCATGGCGAACCTCCTTGGGTGGGTGGGTGTTCAGCAGCTGCCGGAGCCGGAAGTGGCGGCCGGGGCGCCGATGCCGATCTGGAGCGTGGTGGGGGCGGCGCAACATCCGCCGCCCTCGCTGCCCTGTGCCGCGTCGGGCTCGTCGAACAGACCCGCGCCGCCGCAGACACCGGTCTCGGGGAGCGTGAGTTCGACCCGCTCGGCGGCTTCGTGGTCGCCGGCGATCGCGGCGGCGATGGAGCGGACCTGCTCGTAGCCGGTCATGGCGAGGAACGTGGGCGCACGGCCGTAGGACTTCATGCCGACCAGGTAGATGCCCTGTTCGGGGTGGGAGAGCTCGTTCACGCCGTGCGGGTAGACGGTGCCGCAGGAGTGGACGTTCGGGTCGATAAGAGGGGCAAGGGCGGTGGGGGCCTGGAGACGTTCGTCGAGGCCCAGGCGGAGTTCGGAGAGGAACGTCAGGTCGGGGCGGAGGCCGGTGAGGACGATGACCTCGTCGACCGGGTCCAGGCGGCGGCCGTCCTCCGCGATCAGGACGAGCTGGTCGCCGTCTCGTTCGACTGCCTCGGTGCGGAAGCCGGTGGCGGTGGTTGCGTGGCCGGCCTCGACGGCGGCCTTGGCGCGCAGGCCCAGCGCGCCTCGTGCGGGCAGTTCGTCGGCCTCGCCGCCGCCGTAGGTGGTGGCGCCGATGCCACGGCGAAGGATCCATACGGTGTGCGTGCCGTCCTCGTCCTTCGCGAGGTCAGCGAGGAGGGCGAGGGCGGTGAAGGCGGAGGCCCCGGAGCCGATGACGGCAGTGCGCCTGCCCGCGTAACGGGCACGGATGGCGGGGTCGTCGAGGTCCGGCACTCGGTACGTGATGTGCTCGGCGGCGGCCTTCTCGCCGAGGGCGGGCAGGCCGTCGGCACCCATGGGGCTGGGGACGGACCAGGTACCGGAGGCGTCGATGACAGCGCGGGCGGTGATCCGCTCCTCGCGTCCGTCGGTGGAGTGGACGTGCACGGTGAAGGGCTGCTCGTCGCGGCCCGCGTCGACGATCCGGTCGCGGCCGACGCGGGCGACACCGGTCACGGTGGTGCCGTAGCGGACCTTGTCCCCGAGGGCGTCGGCGAGGGGCTGGAGGTAGCGCTCGGCCCAGTCGCCACCTGTCGGGTAGGCGGTGGCGTCCGGGCGGACCCAGCCGGTCGGGGCGAGCAGCTTCTCGGCGGCCGGGTCGATGACCTCGCCCCAGGTCGAGAACAGCTGGACATGGGACCACTCGCGGACGGCGCTGGCCGCGCTCGGGCCGGCCTCCAGGAGCAGGGGTTCCAGACCGCGTTCGACGAGATGGGCGGCGGCGGCCAGACCGATGGGGCCGGCGCCGATGACCACAACGGGCAGCTGGCCGGTGGTGAGCACGCTGTCAATGGACGCAGCCACTGGATTCCCCTTTGTTTCGATATCCGTCGATCTCTTGCGCTGCCCAGCATGACACCTGTATCGATGGACGTCAACATAGATATTCATCGAATTCAGGAGTGCGGATGGAACAGGTGGACGTAGCGGTGATCGGGGGCGGTCAGTCGGGACTGGCCGCAGCGCACGCCCTGCGCCGACAGGGGCGGGAGCCGGTGGTTCTGGAGGCGTCCGACCGGCCGACCGGATCGTGGCCGCGCTACTACGACAGCCTCGCCCTCTTCTCTCCCGCCGGATACAGCTCGCTGCCCGGGATGCCCTTCGGCGGGGACCCGGATCGCTATCCACACCGGGACGAGGTCGTCACCTATCTGCTGCGCTACGCCGACCGGCTGGATGCCGACATCCGTGCGAGGACGCGCGTCGGGGAGGTCCGGGCAGCCGTCGACGGCACCTTCGCCCTGGCCCTGGAGGGCGGAGGCGAGTTGTCCGCACGGGGCGTGGTCGCGGCCTCCGGAACCTTCGGCCGCCCTTACCGTCCGGCGCTGCCCGGGCTGGAGGACTTCGCCGGCGCGGTGCTGCACGCGGCCGAGTACCGCACGCCGGGTCCGTTCGCAGGGCAGCGCATAGTGGTGGCCGGCGCCGGGAACTCCGCCGTGCAGATCGCCGCCGAGCTGGCCGCGCACGCCCAGGTCACCCTCGCCACGCGGCACCCGGTGCACTTCGCGGCACAGCGCACCCTGGGCCGGGATCTGCACTGGTGGCTGAAGCGGACCGGGGCGGACACCCTGCCCCTCGGCCGGTTCCTGCGCACGCCCCCGACCCAGCCGGTCATCGATGACGGCCGCTACCGGGCCGCCCTCACGTCCGGTGCTCCGGACCGGCGCCCCATGTTCACGGGGATCGACGGCGCCAAGGTCACCTGGGCCGACGGCCGCAGCGAGGAGGTCGACACGATCCTGCTGGCCACCGGCTACCAGCCCGACCTCGCCTACCTGAGCCCACTCGGCGCGCTCGACAAGCACGGCCACCCGATCCACCGCGGGGGCGTCTCGCTCACCCATCCCGGACTCGCCTACGTGGGGCTGGAGTGGCAGCGCGGCCTGTCCTCGAACTCCCTGCGTGGGGTCGGCCGGGATGCGGAACGGATCGCGCGGCACCTCACCGCCCACCTCGCCGGAAGCTGAGGCGGTCCGACCCTCGCACCATTGGTTCGGCATATGTCAACATAGATGCATGTCGAATACGAAGGTGCTGCCGCTGCTGGAACCCGCCCCCGGCGAGGCTGTGGTGCCGTGCTGCCCGCCGCTCACCGAGCGCCCGTTCACCGCGGAGGAGGCCGAGACGGCCGCTCGGATGTTCAAGGCGCTCGGCGACCCGGTGCGCCTGCGGCTGTTCTCCGCTGTGGCCTCCCACGAGGGCGGGGAGGCGTGCGTGTGCGACATCTCCGACGTGGGCGTCTCGCAGCCGACCGTCTCCCACCACCTGAAGAAGCTCAAGGAGGCGGGCCTGCTCACCTCCGAGCGACGCGGCACCTGGGTGTACTACCGGGTCGAGCCGTCGGTTCTCGCCGCGATGGGCCGGCTGCTGACCAAGGCCGCGTCGGCGGCCTGAGCGTCACTGGTCATCCGTCGAGAGGCTGTGGTTCCACAGTTCGCCGAACTGGGCGACTTCCTCTTCCGACAGCTGGCTGGGCCCGTGTACGCGGATCGTCGTGGTGTTCCAGGGCCGCTTGCCGCTGTGGTTCGGTGTCAGCAACACACCCACGGTGACGAGTTCGTCGCCGCGACCAGTGCGTTCGGCGACCTCATGATGGCGAAGCTCCACGTAGCTGCCGAAGACCGCCTGCATCTGCTCGTCGAAGTGGGTGGCGCAGGCGTACACCGTCTGACGGGTCGCCTCCGCATTCAACTGCCGCCGGAACCGCCACCTCGTGTGTTCATCGGGAACCTGTGTGACGTCGTCGAGCATCTCCAGCAGCAGTTGTCCCCACTCTTCCCGGACGCCGACCGGCAACTGGTCGAGGAGGGAGAGAACGGCCAGACGATCCGCTTCGCCGGCGTGGTCCGGCAGCGGACTGGTTGTGATGTCCTCCATCACCATGCGCAGCACCAGGTGGGCGCGGGTGGTCGTAGCGCCGACCGGCGTCTGCGGCAACAGCGGCGTGGAGAACAGCCGGCCGCCGGGACCGACGAGTTCGGTGTCGATGTCCGCGGGCGGAGCTTCCGCGTCGGCTGCGGCGAACTCGTAGTAGCGCACCGGCTCTTCGCCCAGGGCGACGGGCGGCTCGGCTGCCGCACGGAAGAGGTAGTCGATCACGGCGGTGGTCGAGCGCAGCTGGTCGAAGAGGAAGTCCCAGTCGCGCCGGGTCAGGGCGATCGCGGGGATTCCGATCGGTTCCCACGAGCAGATCGTGCCCTCGGGTACCTGCTCGTGGTCCAGCAGGAACACAGCGATCCACTCAAAGGCGTTGCCGTCGATGGACAGGGTGCGGTCCCGGCCGTTGACCATGTCGGCGGGCAGCAGCCGCAACTGGCGGACGGTGCCCTTGGCCTGGCTCATGGCCTTGGCCGCGACCTTCTGGATCCAGGTCACCTCCCGATCCGCCTCCTTGGGCGGGATCGTGCGGGCCTTGACCTGGATCACAGCACCGCGGTGGCCTGAGAGCAGCAGCCTGTCGCCGAGTTCGCGTCGGCCAGAGCCCTTGCTGGCGTAGGCGGACTGGAAGACGAAATCGGGCAGCCCCCAGGTGGCTGCCGCAGTGTGCGCGGCTGTTTCGGCACCGGGGCCGTGCTCGACGCCGGCCGACAGGGGCAGGGCCGGAGGTATGCGCCGTACGTACGGACCGTTGGCGGTGTCCACGATGAGCGTCAACGCACTGGGGTCGTCGTCCTGGATGAACTGCCACAACGCGGATGAAGGCTGATCAGTCACGCTTTCCATTAGACGCAACGGATGGACGCTGCTGCTCCCGCTTTTTCATATCAACCGTCCCGATGGCCCCAGATGTGAGCACTAAGGACCACAGAGGCGCAGTGCGCTGTCTGTCGCGTCAGCCACCGGGTGCCAGGAGCAGGGCTATCTCATGAGCCGCATCCCGTGCTGGGCGCCCGACACCGATCAGCGTGGCGGAGGCGGGGCCGGTCCAGTCGCCGTATCCGAGCAGGTGCAGACGCGGTTCGCCGGCCGCGCGGGTGCCCGTCGTGGCGATGTGGCCGCGTGCGCCTCGCAGTTGGAGTGGGGCCAGGTGGGAGAGGCCGGGCCGGAAGCCGGTGCACCAGATGATCGCGTCGGCCTCGCCGCGGGTGCCGTCGACCCACTCGACACCGCCAGGTACGAGGCGGCGGAACATCGGGCTCGCCTTGAGCAGCCCGATGTCGCGGGCCTTGCGTACGGGCGGGACTACGACGATGTCACCGAGGGAGGCAACACCGCCGGCGTCCGTACGCCCCTCATCCAGGGCTCGACGACGAGCGGTTGCCACGTCGAACAGGGCGCGGCCGTCGATGTCGTCGGCGAGGAAGCGGGGCGGGCGCTGGGTGACCCAGGTCAGGTCGCTGTCGTAGGCGAGGTCGGCTGCGATCTGGGCTCCGGAGTTGCCGCCGCCGACCACGACGACGCGTTGCCCGGCGAAGTCGCGCGGGCTGAGGTACTCGACGGTGTGCAGTTGGCGTCCGCGGAACTCCAACCGGCCGGGGACGGCGGGAAGGAAAGGGCGCCACCAGGTGCCGGTCGCGCTGATCACCGCGCCAGCGTGCCAAGTACCGGAATCCGTCTCCACGCGCAGGAGTGGGCCGTCCCGGTGGACGCCGAGGACGCGGACGGGTCGCTCGACGGGCAGTTCGTAGCGTTTCTCGTAGTCGGTGAGGTACTCCACCACGTGCTGCGCGTCGGGGTAGGTCCGGCCCGGCTGTGCCGGCATGAGGCGGCCGGGCAGTGAGGAGTACGTGGCCGGGGAGAACAGCCGGAGCGAGTCCCAGGCGTGCTGCCAAGCGCCGCCCGGTGTGGCCTGGGCGTCCAGGATGACGAAGCCGAGGCCGATGCGGCGCAGGTGGTAGCCGGCGGCGAGTCCGGCCTGGCCGCCGCCGATCACCACCACCTGGGTCCTGTTAGGGGTCACTCGGCCGATCGTCCGGGCATGAAGATGAGGGCCACCAGGGCCAAGCCGACCACGCCGCCGATGACTTGCATGCCGATGAACCCCGCGACCGAACCGGGCGCGATGCCCGCGAACGTGTCGGTGAAGGCGCGACCGATGGTCACCGCCGGGTTGGCGAACGACGTGGAGGAGGTGAACCAGTACGCGGCGCCGATGTAGGAGGCGACCGCGACGGGCGCGAAGCGCAGTTGGTTGGCCCGGGCCAGGCCGAAGATCAGCAGGATGAGGCCGGCCGTCGCGACGACCTCACCGAGCAGCAGATGGCCCGCCGACCGGTCATGCGTGGACCACTTCACCAGCGGCTCGCTGAACATCGCGTCCGCCAGGATCGCGCCCGCGATGGCGCCGACGATCTGCGCCGGCAGGTACACCGCCACCTCGCGCGGGGTGACCCCGGCGCCGCCGCGGCGGGCGGTCCACCACTCGGCGAGCGTGACCACCGGGTTGAAGTGGGCACCGGAGACCGGGCCGAGCAGGAGGATGAGGACGCCGAGGCCGAAGACGGTGGCCGTGGAGTTGGCCAGCAACTGCAGGCCGACGTCCTTGGTGAGTTCCGTGGCCTGGATGCCGGAGCCGACCACGACCGCCACCAGGGCAGCGGTGCCTATCAGTTCGGCGGCGGCCCGGGCGATCAAGGGGGTGCGCGGCGGGGTGGCGCCGGGGGCCGGCTCGACGGAGGCCGGTGCGGGGGCGGGTGGCGCGGACTCCGCGGGCGGGGCGGCTTCGGCGGCGGTCATGGGCAGGCCCTCTTGTTCTCGGCGGCGGTGCGAGCGGACTCGGCCAGATCAGCGAACTGGCTGGCGAGTGAGGCGATGACGTCGGACTTGAGCCGGTAGTAGGTGAACCGGCCGCACGGCTCCGTCTCGACGACTCCGGCCTCGCGCAGCACTCTCAGGTGGTTGGAGAGGTTGGTCTGCCGGGCACCGGTCTCCTCCACGAGGTGGGTGGTGCACAGCATCTCTTTGGCGAGCAGGGTCACGATCTGGAGCCTGAGCGGGTCGGCCAGCACCCGGATCAGGTCAGTGTCGACTGACGTCATCATGTGCTGATACTGTCACATCAGTGGTGGCTGACACCACCGGGTGCTGACATCATTCGCACCTGATGCCGTCGTGAGACAAGAGAGACCTCTGATGTCCGACAAGCCCTCTGTGCTGTTCGTCTGTGTCCACAACGCCGGCCGTTCCCAGATGGCCGCCGCGTGGCTGACCCACCTGGCCGGGGACCGTGTCGAGGTCCGTTCCGCCGGCTCCAACCCGGGCGCGGGCGTCAACCCGGCGGCCGTCGAGGCCATGGCCGAGGTCGGCATCGACATCTCCGCCGAGGTCCCGAAGATGCTCACCGTCGACGCCGTCAAGGAGTCCGACGTCTGCATCACCATGGGCTGCGGCGACACCTGCCCCGTCTTCCCGGGCAAGCGGTACCTGGACTGGCAGCTGGAGGACCCGGCGGGCCAGGGCGTCGAGGCCGTCCGCCCGATCCGGGACGAGATCAAGGTGCTGGTCGAGGGCCTGATCAAGGAGATCGCGCCGGAGCCCCAGGCATGAGCACCACCGAGAACACCACGGACATACGCAACATCATCATCGTCGGCTCTGGCCCCGCCGGATACACCGCCGCCCTCTACACCGCCCGCGCCTCATTGAAGCCGCTGGTCTTCGAGGGCGCGGTCACGGCCGGCGGGGCGCTGGTGCAGACGACCAGGACGCTTCGTACGGCTTGAACGAGCCGTAGTCCGGCTTGATGTGTTCGTCCGCCGAGGTGGCTGTCGGCGAAGTAATCAGTCGTCAACACGCTCCTCGTCACCGGGGGCAGAGGAGTGGGAGCGACGACCAGAGGACCGACACGGTCGGTGAGGTGGCCGAGCAGCTTCTCGTGGTCCTGGGCATGGTCGTCGGGGAGGCGGGCGTGGACGAGTTGGTTGTCGAAGGGCTCGATGGTCAGCAGCTCGCCGAGGGTGAGCACTTCTCCGAGCGGCGTGGAGCGCAGGGCAGTCTCGTTGAGGACGACCGCGTCCGCGCCGAGACCCGGGTGCAGTCAGCCGGCGACCTCTGCCAGTAACTGGCGCCGGTCCAACGGGGCATTGCGGTAGGGCTCGTTCACGATGCCGAGCGGGCTGGCGAGCGTCCGGCCGACGAGTGCGATCTTGTCCTGCACCGTGACGAGGTCCTCGGGCAGCCCGTGCGAGCTGGAGAAGGTGCCCGTGCGGGCGGGCCCAGCCGGTTCCGACGGGCTCTGCGGTGGCGTATCCGATGCCGAGTTCGCGTCCCTTGACCACGAGGGTGTCGCCGACGGGTACGGGGCCGTACGTGTCGCTGTGGCAACTGGAGCTGCTTGCCCCCGGGCTGTCCGAGCGGTCGTGATCAGGGCCAGCGCCCTGTTAAAGCCAGACGACGTTGGTGGGGGCGGGGCCCTGCGGGTGGTCAACGCCCTGCTCGCCTCCTTTGGTCAGCCGATGCGCTCTCGTCGAGCCGACCGCCACCAGGGGCACACCCGCTCACGCACGGCCCCGAAAACGAACGGGCGCCCGAGCCGACCGAAGCCGACCCGGGCGCTGCCCAGCAGGTCAGAGGGGATATCCCCCGCCCGCGAACCGTAGGCCCTGTGGGACTCGAACCCACAACCAATGGATTAAAAGTCCACTGCTCTGCCAATTGAGCTAAGGGCCCAGGCGCTGTTGCGTGATGTTGCCTCCCCGAGCATAGCCGGACGCGGCCGGGAGTCCGATCGGGTATCGGTGTCCCGGCCGCGTCGGAGGACCGCAAAAAGGTCCGCCGCAGAACAGAACGGGCGGAAGATCGGCGGAACAGCGGCGGATGATCGGCGGAGGAGCGATGGAAGACCGACGGATGATCGGCGGAGGACCGACGGATGATCGGCGGAGGACCGACAGGAGACAGGCGCGAGTCGGGCGCCAGTCCGGCGCCGGCCGGGGAGGGCCGGCCGCCTACGGATCGATCGGCTCCGGCGCTCCCTTCCGTGCCGTCTCCCGGGCCACGCTTCGCTCGTGCTCGGGGTTGAGGAACCAGTGCCGGGCGGAGGCGACCCACCAGACCGCCGCGAAGCCCAGCACCACCAGGACGGCGACCGGGGCGTAGTTGAAGTTCTCCCAGGTGACCGGGGACAGCTGCGGGAGCATGAACAGGACGGTGATCACGAAGACCCAGATCACCGCGATGAGGCCGATGGTCCGGGACCAGCGCCCGAGGTGCCAGGGGCCGCGCTCGAAGGCGTCGCCCTTGCGCAGCCGCAGCAGGGTCGGGATGACGTACGCGATGTAGAGGCCGATCACCGCGATGGACGTGACCGCCGCGTAGGCCGTGACATTGATCAGGTACGGGAGACCGAGCACCAGTGCGCCGCCCGCCGCCAGCCAGACCGCCGCCACGGGGGTGCGGGTGCGGGGGCTGACCGTGTGCCAGACGTGGGAGAACGGCAGGGCGCCGTCGCGGGAGAAGGCGTAGATCATGCGGCTGTTGGCGGTGACGGAGGCCATGCCGCAGAAGAGCTGCGCGCCGATGATGACGAGGAGGAGCAGTTTGCCGCCGGTCGCGCCGAGGGCGTCGAGGAGGATCTGCGCGGGCGGCACTCCGGTCGCCGATTCGCGGGCGCCGTCGTAGGACTGGATGGCGAAGGTGAAGCCGAGGAGGAGGACGAAGCCCGCCACCCAGGACGTCCAGATGGACTGGACGATGCCCTTGGGGCCGGCCGTCGACGCGTCGTGCGTCTCCTCGGTCATATGGGCGGAGGCGTCGTACCCGGTGAAGGTGTACTGGGCCATCAGCAGACCCAGCAGCACCACGTACAGGCCGCTGCTCCAGCCCGTGTTGTTGACGAACTCGGTGAACACGAAGGACGCCGACTGGTGGTGGTCGGGGACGATGACGAGCGCGCCGACGATGACCACGACACCCACGACGTGCCACCACACACTGACGCTGTTCAGCAGACCGACGATCCGTACGCCGAAGGTGTTGAGGAGGCCGTGCAGCAGCAGGATCGCCGCGAAGAGGAGGACCGTCCGGCCCGGTGTCACCGCGAAGCCGAATTCGAGGTTCAAATACGCCGCCAGGAAGGACGCCGCGCCGAAGTCGATGCCGGCGGTCACGGCGACCTGGCCGAGGACGTTGAACCAGCCCGTGAACCACGCCCAGGCGGCCGCGCTGCGCTCCGGTGCCAGTCGGTGGGCCCAGAAGTACAGGCCGGCGGAGGTCGGGTAGGCCGAACAGATCTCGGCCATGGCCAGGCCCACGAAAAGGGTCATCAGGCCGACCGCTACCCAGCCCCAGGTGATCACCGCCGGCCCGCCGGTGTTCATGCCGAACAGGTAGAGCGTCATACAGCCGGACAGGACAGAGATGATCGTGAAGGAGACCGCGTAGTTGGAGAACGCGGACATACGGCGGGCGAGGACCTGTGTGTAGCCCAGTTGGGCAAGGCGTTCCTCGTCCGACATCGGCGCTGACGCCGAGACCGACATCGAGTCCGGGGCCGAAGCTCCGGGTGCCCCACGGGCTATGTCGTCATCTGTCATGCCCCCAGCAATTCCCTCCCCAGGGACGTGACATGCGCCACACCGTGGCCGAAAAGCCACAGGTGCCGAGAAGCCCGAAGGGCCCGTACGACCGGAGTCGTACGGGCCCTTCGCTGTCTTGATCTGTCTCAGTCGGCGTCAGCCGTTGCGCTTCCAGCGCGGCTTGTCGTCGCGGCGACCGAAGGAGGAACCCGTGCCGGTGCCGGTGCCGCGGTGGTCGTCACGGCGGCCGTGCGGGCGCTCGTGGCCGCCGGAGCGGAAGCCCGGGCGGTCACCCTGCCGGTCACGGTTGAACGGACGGTCGCTGCCACGGTGCCCACCGCGCTCGTCACGACGCTCGAAGGAGCGGCCGCCACGGTCGTTGTCCCGGCGGAACCCACCGCGGTCGTTGTCCCGACGCTCGAACGAACGCCCACCACGGTCACCGTCACGACGGTCGTCGCGGCGGTCGAACCCACCACGCTCGTTGTCCCGGCGGAAGCCGGCACGGTCGTTGCGGTCGAACGAACGCCCGCCACGGTCGCCGTCCCGACGGTCGTTGTCCCGGCGGAATCCGCCACGGTCGTTGTCACGGCGCTCGAAGGAACGGCCGCCACGGTCGAACCCACCACGGTCGTTGTCCCGGCGGAACCCACCGCGGTCGTTGTCCCGACGCTCGAACGAACGCCCACCACGGTCACCGTCACGACGGTCGTCCCGGCGGTCGTCACGGCGGAACCCACCACGGTCACCCCGGTCGCCGCGGTCGTTGTCACGACGCTCGTAGCCGCCGTTGCCCCGCTCCTCGCGGCGCTGGCGCGGCTGGTCGTAGGAGGGACGCTCGTACGCCGGACGCTCGTGCACCGGCTGCTCGGCGATCGCGGCCGGGGCCTCGACCGGCGACGCACCGTCCGCCTCCACGGCGACGACGGCGGTGGCGGCCTCCGAGGCAGCGGCGGCGACGGCCGCCTCCGGGTCCTCGCCCCGCTCTCGCGCGGCACGCGCGGTCAGCCGGTCGGCCTCCTCGCGCAGCTCGGCGGCGCGGCGCGTGGCCCGGTCCAACTGCTTGGTGAGGTGAGCGACTTCACGCTCGGCCTGCTGCGCGGCGTTGCCGGCGGACTCGGCCTGGACCTCGGTCATCGACCGGGCGCCGGTGATCTCGGCGACCTCGGGGTCGAACGTCGATCCGCCCTGGATGATGTGACGCCCGGCGTCGACGCCCGCGTCCTCCATCAGCCGGAAGATCTGGCGGCGCTGGTGCGGCAGGGAGAGGGACACGACCGTGCCCGTACGCCCGGCACGCGCCGTACGGCCCGCACGGTGCAGGTAGTCCTTGTGGTCACCGGCCGGGTCCACGTTCAGGACCAGGTCGATGCCGTCGACGTGGATACCGCGGGCGGCGACGTCGGTCGCGACGAGCGCGTTGACGTAACCGTCCTTGAAGTCGGCCAGCGTGCGGGTCCGCGCGCCCTGGGTCATGCCGCCGTGCAGCGCGTCCGCCTTCACACCGGCGTCACGCAGCTGCTCCGCGATGCGGTCGGCGCCGAGCTGGGTGCGGACGAAGATGATCGTGCGGCCCTTGCGGGAGGCGATGGCGGCCGTGACCGGCGCCTTGTCCTTCGGCTTCACGATGAGGATGTGGTGCGACATGGTCGTGACGTTGCCCTGGGCGCTGTCGACCTCGTGCGTGACCGGGTTGCTCAGGTAGCGCTTGACCAGGGTGGAGATCTCGTTCTCCATCGTGGCGGAGAACAGCATCCGCTGGCCGCCGGCCGGGACCTGGTCGAGCAGCTCGGTCACCTCGGGCAGGAAGCCCAGGTCCGACATCTGGTCGGCCTCGTCGAGGACGGCGATCTGGACGTTCTCCAGCGAGCAGGCACCGCGGTTGATGATGTCGCGGAGACGGCCCGGGGTGGCGACCAGGACGTCGACGCCGCGCTCCAGGGCGTAGATCTGGTTGCCCATCGAGGTGCCGCCACAGACGACCTTCATCTTCAGCCCGAGGACGTCGCCGTACGGCTGCAGCGCGTCCGCGACCTGCATGGCGAGCTCACGGGTCGGGGTGAGGATGACGGCACGCGGCTTGTGCTTCTCGGTGCGGCCGCCGGCCAGCGTGGCCAGGGTCGGCAGACCGAACGACAGGGTCTTGCCGGAGCCGGTACGGCCACGGCCGAGGATGTCCTTGCCGACCAGGGCGTCCGGGATGGTCGCGGCCTGGATCGGGAAGGGGGTGGTCACGCCGTTCTGCGCGAGCTTGCGCACAACGCCCTCGGGGAGACCGAGGTCCGCGAAGGTGACCTGCGGGGTCTCCTCGGCGGCGGCGCTGTTGACGCCTTCGGCGCCCTCGGCGTCCGTGCCGTTCTCGGGCACGACGACGTGATCAGTACTGGAAATGGACATGCGTATGCGAAACCTTCCGGAGTCTCGTCGGCACGCGCCCGTCAACTCCGTGATTCGCACACGACCGCCTCTATGCGGTCCGCCACGGCAAGGGAGAGTACGCGCCACACGGCGCGCTCTGCGGTGGCGCCGGGCAAATGGGATCAAACGATCTACCACCATACGCACCCACCACCCCCCAAGGCAAACCGAGCCGATAACAGCAGGTCACAGCATCCCTGTCGGCGCCCCAAAGGGGCGCGAGGAACTGGGCGACCAGCCCCCACCCACAGCCGCCACACCACCCCGACCCACGCCCCGACCCACCGCCGGAGACATACGCCGTGCCCCCGCCGGAGACATACACCGCGTCCCCCGCCGGAGGCCTACGCCGCGTCCCCCGCCTCAGGCGCCGGCTCCCGCTCCACCAACTGCGTCCCCTGCTCATGCGCGGACGACGACGGCTCGGCCGAGGGCTCCGGCGTCGGCGACTCCACCGGCTTCGTCGGCGTCGGCTCGGGCTCCACCACCGTCGGCGTAGGGGTGGGCTCCCCCTTCGGAGGCTCGGGCCTCTTCGGCGGCTCACCCTTCCCCCCGTCCTTGCCCCCCTTCGGCGGCGCCGCCTTCCCGGACGGCTTCGCGGCCCCGGAGGCCGACGCCGACGCGGACGCCGACCTGGACGAGGAGGGGTCGGGCGAGGGGGAGCCCTTCTGCTTTCCCCGCCCCGCCTGGTATCCCGTACCGCCTCCGCCCGTCATCGCGGTGCCCCCGTCCGGTGTCTCACCGCCTCGCTGTCCGGCGGAGGGCGACGGCCCGGGCTTCCGCCCGTCGTCCCCCACGCTCATACAGCCGGCGGCTGCCGCGACGGCCATGACCGTGGCGGCCAGACGGACGGATACGTTCAAGGCGCGCACGGCGGCCACCTCCGAGGGGGGCGGGAAGAGAAGTCCCCCTGCCCAACTCCCGCCGCCCACAAGAAGACACGCGCCGTGCGAGGCCCCTACGAGAGCCGTCGGCGCCCCACAGGAGCGCGGGGAACCGCGCGACCGGCCCCCACCCGCCCGCCCGCGCCCGAAGCCCGCACCCGGCCTCCCCCTGGCGGCTATCCGTACCCCAACGCGTGCAACCGCGCATCGTCGATCCCGAAGTGGTGCGCGATCTCATGCACCACGGTCACCTCGGTCTCCGCGACCACGTCCTCCCGCGTCTCGCACATCCGCAGCGTCGGCCCCCGGTAGATGGTGATCCGGTCGGGCAACACCCCCGCGTACCACTCCCCGCGATCGGTGAGCGGAGTCCCCTCGTACAGCCCGAGCAGCTCGGGGTCGTCGGCGGGCGGCTCGTCCTCGACGAACACCGCCACGTTGTCCATCAGCCGCGTCAGTTCCGGCGGGATCCGGTCCAACGCCTCGGCGACCAGTTCCTCGAACTCCTCGCGCGTCATCTCCAGCACACGGCCATTGTCATGCACGATCCGCCTGTCCGAGAGGTACGAGCAGCACGAGAGACGGCAACGGCGACCAGCCCGAGCGACGGCAGCGAAACGACACCCCTCGCGGCATGCCCCTCCCAGCACGCTCTTCCCGGCGCCCCACCCCCGCCGCATATCCACCCCCACCCATGGGCATACGGGACCAATGGCCCGCGTCCCCGCCGCCCCAGCCAAGAACGCCACCAAGCCCACCAACGCCATGCGAACGACCCTCCGCCGCGTCTCCAAGGCCATGCCACGAGCCCCCCGCGCCCTGGCCCGGCACTACCGCTCGCGCCGCGCCCACCCCACCCTCGAACTGGTCCATCACCCCCACCCCTGGGGCCGCGCGCTCGGTCTGATCGCGGTCGTGCTGCTCGGCGCCTGGCTGGGTCTGCTGATCGTCGGGAACGTCCGCACCCCCGTCGGCCCCATGAACACGACGATGACCCTGCGCCCGTCCCTCACCGGCGGCACGAAGATCAACGTCTCCCCGCTGGGCGCCCTGGAACTGCAGAGCCACAACGCCCCCGTACGCCTGGACGTGAACGTCGACCAGCTCGACCCGGAACGCGCCCAGGCCCTGGTCGACCACCCCGAACGGATCTCCGGCCTCCAGGAGGAGATCGCCTCCGACGTCCAGCACGGCACCCTCGACCTGGCCGCACGCTCCGGCGTCGCCGTCGTCTCCGGCGCCACCGCCCTCGGCCTCGCCGTGTTCCGCCGCCCCCGCCGCGCCGTCGCCGCCGGCGGTCTCGCCCTCGCACTCCTGGCCGGCGCAGGAGGGACCGCCGCCGCCACCTGGAACCCGAACTCCGTCCTGGAGCCGAAGTTCTCGGGTCTGCTCTCCTCCGCCCCGTCCCTCGTCGGCAACGCGCGCAGCATCGTCACCGAGTTCGACGTCTACCAGAAGGAGTTGGCCCGCCTGGTGACGAACGTGACCAAGCTCTACGACGTCACCTCCACGCTCCCCGCGTACCAGCCGGACCCGACCACGATCCGCGTCCTGCACGTCTCCGACATCCATCTGAACCCCGCGAGCTGGAAGATCATCGCCTCGCTGGTCGAGCAGTACGAGATCAACGTCATCGTCGACTCCGGGGACACCATGGACCACGGCTCGGCCGCCGAGAACGCCTTCCTCGACCCGATCCCCGACCTCGGGGCGCCGTACGTCTGGGTGCGCGGCAACCACGACTCACGCGAGACCCAGCGCTATCTGGAGGGCCTCGACAACACGCACGTCCTCGACGACGGGAAGGCGGTGACCGTGGGCGGGCTGCGCTTCGCGGGGATGGGCGATCCGCAGTTCACCCCGGACCGCTCCGCCGAGAAGTCGGGCCTGCCCTCGGAAGAGGCGGCAGGACAGCGCCTGGCCGCCGCCCTGCGCGCCCAGAAGGCCGCGGGCACGCCGGTGGACATCGCGATCGCCCACAACCCGGACGCCGCCCGGGAGACGGACGGCGACGTCCCCCTCGTCCTCGCCGGGCATCTGCACCACCCTGAGATGGAGACCTTGAAGGAGGGCACCCGCCTCCGTATCGAGGGTTCGACCGGGGGCAGCGGGCTGCGGGCGCTGGAGGGGAAGTACCCCGACCCGATCGAGGCCTCGGTCCTGTACCTCGACCGCGACACCCGCCGTCTCCAGGCCTGGGACGAGATCAAACTCGGCGGTCTCGGCCTGACGACGGCCGAGGTCAGCCGCCATCTGCCGAAGGAGAACCAGCCGGGCGCCGCACCCGGGGACGACCAGTCCCCGTCACCCTCGGGATCCACGTCACCCGGCACGTCCCCCGGCCCGTCACAGGGCACGTCCCCCGAGGGCTCGGGCAGCAGGTCGCCCGGCGGCCCGTAAAACCGCCGCGCGGGAGGTCCCGTAAACCGTTTTGGCGATACCTCCCGCCATCCCATATGCTTCTCACGTCCCCGACGCGCTGACGAAGCGCCCAGGCGGGCCGATAGCCCTCATCGTCTAGCGGCCTAGGACGCCGCCCTTTCAAGGCGGTAGCACGGGTTCGAATCCCGTTGGGGGCACGCAAGAACGTGTGCGACACTGTCGTACGCATCCTTGGTCCTGTGGAGCAGTTTGGAGTGCTCGCCACCCTGTCAAGGTGGAGGCCGCGGGTTCAAATCCCGTCAGGACCGCTGATGTTTCACGTGAAACATCGCGGCTGGGTAGCTCAGTTGGTACGAGCGATCGCCTGAAAAGCGATAGGTCGCCGGTTCGACCCCGGCCCCAGCCACAGCGAACGAAGAGCCCCTCCGGGCGACCGGAGGGGCTCTTCGCATGCACGGCGAGAGGTGCACCGCGAGTGCCGGACGCAAAAGCGTTCGCCCGTCGTTTGTCAGAGGTGAGATCCTGGGTCCCGTATGTCCACTCACCCCGCCCCCGCCAATGCCACCTTCGGCGCCCTCGCCCCCCGCCTGGCCGAGCTGTCCCTGCGCGACGCGCACCGGCTCGGACGCAGGCTCGAAGGCGCGCGCAAGATCCGTAAGCCCGAGGCCCGGGCCGCCGTTCTCGCCGAGATCGAGGCCGAGGTCGCCAAGGGAGAGGCCCGCATGGCCGAGCGCGCCGCGCGCGTGCCGGCCGTCTCGTACCCCGAACAGCTGCCCGTCAGCCAGAAGAAGGACGAGATCGCGGCCGCCATCCGTGATCACCAGGTCGTGATCGTGGCGGGTGAGACCGGCTCCGGCAAGACGACCCAGATCCCCAAGATCTGTATGGAGCTGGGGCGCGGCGTACGCGGCATGATCGGGCACACCCAGCCCCGCCGTATCGCCGCCCGGACGGTCGCCGAGCGCGTCGCCGAGGAGCTGCGGACGCCCTTGGGCGAGGCCGTCGGCTGGAAGGTCCGCTTCACCGACCAGGTGAATCCGGACGCGACCTTCGTCAAGCTGATGACGGACGGCATCCTGCTCGCCGAGATCCAGACGGACCGCGAGCTGCGCGCCTACGACACGATCATCATCGACGAGGCCCACGAGCGGTCCCTCAACATCGACTTCCTGCTGGGCTACCTGGCCCAGCTGCTGCCCAAGCGCCCCGACCTCAAGGTCGTCATCACCTCGGCGACCATCGACCCCGAGCGCTTCTCCCGCCACTTCGGCGACGCCCCGATCGTCGAGGTCAGCGGCCGTACGTACCCCGTGGAGGTGCGCTACCGCCCGCTCCTCGAAGAGGACTCCGACGACGCCGACCGCGACCAGATCACCGCGATCTGCGACGCCGTCGAGGAACTCCAGGCCGAGGGCAAGGGCGACATCCTCGTCTTCCTCTCCGGTGAGCGCGAGATCCGGGACACGGCCGACGCCCTGATCAAGAAGAACTACCGCTTCACCGAGGTCCTCCCGCTCTACGCCCGCCTCTCGCACGCCGAGCAGCACCGCGTCTTCCAGCCCCACACCGGCCGCAGGATCGTTCTGGCCACGAACGTCGCCGAGACCTCCCTGACGGTCCCCGGCATCAAGTACGTCATCGACCCGGGCTTCGCCCGTATCTCGCGCTACAGCCACCGCACCAAGGTCCAGCGCCTCCCCATCGAGGCCATCTCGCAGGCCAGCGCCAACCAGCGCAAGGGCCGCTGCGGCCGTACGAGCGACGGTGTCTGTATCCGCCTGTACAGCGAGGACGACTTCCTCGCCCGCCCGGAGTTCACGGACGCCGAGATCCTCCGCACGAACCTCGCCTCCGTCATCCTGCAGATGACCGCGGCCGGCCTCGGCGACATCGAAAAGTTCCCCTTCATCGACCCGCCGGACCACCGCAACATCCGCGACGGCGTCCAGCTCCTCCAGGAGCTCGGCGCGCTCGACCCGGCGCAGAAGGACGTACGCAAGCGCCTCACCGACATGGGCCGCAAGCTCTCCCAGCTGCCCGTCGACCCGCGCCTGGCCCGTATGGTCGTGGAGGCCGACAAGAACGGCTGTGCCCGCGAGGTCATGGTGATCGCCGCCGCGCTCTCCATCCAGGACCCGCGCGAGCGCCCCGCCGACAAGCAGGCCCAGGCGGACCAGCAGCACGCACGCTTCAAGGACGAGACGAGCGACTTCCTCGCCTTCCTCAACCTCTGGCGGTACGTCCGCGAGCAGCAGAAGGAGCGCGGCTCGTCGTCCTTCCGCCGGATGTGCAAGCAGGAGTACCTGAACTTCCTGCGCATCCGCGAGTGGCAGGACATCTACAGCCAGCTGCGGACGGTCGCCAAGCAGATGGGCATCCATCTGAACGAGGACGACGCCCCCGAGCAGCACGTCCACGTCTCCCTCCTCGCCGGCCTGCTCTCCCACATCGGGATGAAGGACGTGAAGGAGGCTGGGGGCGAGGGCGGGAGAAGCACGGGGAAGAACGAGTATCTGGGCGCCCGGAACGCCAAGTTCGCGATCTTCCCGGGCTCGGCCCTCTTCAAGAAGCCCCCGCGCTTCGTGATGTCGGCGGAGCTGGTGGAGACGAGTCGCCTCTGGGCGCGCGTCAACGCGAAGATCGAGCCGGAATGGGTCGAGCCGCTCGCCGAGCACCTCCTCAAGCGGACGTACAGCGAACCGCACTGGGAGAAGGACCAGGCGGCCGTGATGGCGTACGAGAAGGTCACGCTGTACGGCGTGCCGATCGTCGCCCAGCGGAAGATCAACTATGGCCGGATCGACCCGGAGGCCAGCCGCGAGCTCTTCATCCGCAACGCGCTCGTCGAGGGCGACTGGCGTACGCACCACAAGTTCTTCGCCGACAACCGCAAGCTCCTCAGCGAGGTCGAGGAGCTGGAGCACCGGGCCCGGCGCCGGGACATCGTCGTCGACGACGACACCCTCTTCGACTTCTACGACCAGCGTGTCCCCGAACACGTCGTCTCCGGGGCCCACTTCGACTCCTGGTGGAAGCACAAGCGCCACGAGCAGCCCGACTTCCTGGACTTCGAGCGGGAGATGCTCATCCGGGAGTCGGCCGAGGCGGTCACCAAGGCCGACTACCCGGACTCCTGGCGCCAGGGGCAGCTCAAGTTCCGTGTCACGTACCAGTTCGAGCCGGGGGCCGACGCGGACGGTGTGACCGTCCACATCCCCCTCCAGGTCCTCAACCAGGTCACGGACGAGGGCTTCGACTGGCAGATCCCGGGCCTGCGCGAGGAGGTGGTGACGGAACTGATCAGATCACTGCCGAAGCCGATCCGCAGGAACTACGTACCGGCACCGAACTACGCGAAGCGGTTCCTGGACCAGGCGGTGCCCCTGCAGGAGCCGCTGCCGGTGACGATGGCGCGCGAGCTGAAGCGCATGGTGGGCGTGTCGGTGACGCCCGAGGACTTCGACTGGTCCCGGGTGCCCGACCACCTGAAGATCACCTTCCGGATCGTCGACGAGCGTCGCCGGAAGCTGGCCGAGGACAAGGATCTGGAGTCGCTGCGGCTGCGGTTGAAGCCGAAGGCGCGCCAGGCCCTCTCCCAGGCCGCGGCGGCGACCGCCGAGCGCCAGGGCGGCGAGTCCCTGGAACGCAAGGGTCTGACCGACTGGACGATCGGCTCGCTCACCCGCGTCTTCGAGACCCGTCGGGCCGGACAGCCGGTGAAGGCGTATCCGGCGCTCGTCGACGACGGCGACACCGTCTCCGTACGCCTCTTCGACACGGAGGCGGAGCAGGCGGAGGCTATGTGGAAGGGCACCCGGAGACTCGTCCTCCGCAACATCCCGGTCAATCCTGCGAAGTTCGCGTCCGAAAAGCTCACGAACGCTCAGAAGCTCGCTCTGTCGGCCAATCCGCATGGTTCGATCCAGGCGCTGTTCGACGACTGCGCGATGGCGGCGGCCGACAAGCTGATCGCCGACTTCGGCGGGCCGGCGTGGGACGAGTCGTCGTACCGCAAGCTGTACGACAAGGTGCGGGCGGAGATCGTCGACACGACGGTCCGTACGGTCGGCCAGGTGCAGCAGGTGCTGGCCGCCTGGCAGGCCTGTGAGCGCCGCCTGAAGTCCACGCGGAGCCCGGCCCTCCTCGCCAACCTCGCGGACGTACGGGGGCAGCTGGACGCGCTGGTGAAGCCCGGGTTCGTCACGGAGGCGGGTCTGCGCCGCCTCCCGGACCTGATGCGCTATCTGGTCGCCGCGGACCGCCGCCTGCAGCAGATGCCGACCGGAGTCCAGCGGGACACGTCCCGCATGGAGAAGGTCCACGAGATGCGCGACGAGTACGCCTGGCTGCTGGAACAGCTCCCTCGGGGCCGGCCGGTGCCTTCCTCCGTGCTGGAGATCCGCTGGATGATCGAGGAACTGCGCGTCAGCTACTTCGCGCACGCCCTCGGCACGGCCTACCCCGTCTCCGACAAGCGGATCGTGAAGGCGATCGACGCGGCGGTTCCGTGACGGGCCCCGCACTCTGAGTGAGTTCGACCGCGAGCCTTCCGCTCCTGTACAGTCTCTTCTCGCAGGCCAGCGCGGCAACAAGGCGCGGACTGCGAAACCTGGTCCTGTGGAGCAGTTTGGAGTGCTCGCCACCCTGTCAAGGTGGAGGCCGCGGGTTCAAATCCCGTCAGGACCGCACGAAGACGTAAGGCCCGCATCCTTGAGGATGCGGGCCTTACGCGTTCCCCGGCCTCGTCACCGCCCTACGAAGGACCGCCTACGCCTAGGCCGACGCCGACGCCGACGAGTTGCCACTCTCAGGTGCTGGGCAAGACCTGCGCCGGCCCGCTGGAGCCGAGAGAGAAGACGGGACGGGGCCAAGCGCCGGCAGACCCCAAGGGGGTTGGCCCGCAGAGGCGGGGCCCCTGAAGCCGACAGGCCAACAAGCCAAGGCGCCCACAGAGCTGGAGCCGCCCCCAAGAGCTGGCCGGCACCTGGAACCGGCGGGGTCCTTGTAGCCGACGAGATCCTCCACCGAACCGGCCTCCAGGCTGGCGGGCGTGGAACTGGCGGGCCCTTGGAACGGGCAGGGCCGCGAAGGCCGAACGAGGCTCAGGAAACCGGCCGGACTTCGAACGCTGGTCGGCGCAAATGATCGGCGGGGCCAGAATTCGGCGAGGGTCTACGGACGCAGCGCCCCCTAGCTGGGCCCGGGGGCGAAGCCCGCGCCGGGGCCGAGGCGGCGCTGGGGCGTACCCCCCTTGAAAGTCAGCAAGGGTGAAGGGGCGTTAGCCCTTGGCGGGAGCTGCGGCGGGCCAGGAGGCGGGTCCGGCACAGGGCCTGAACATGGGCCGGGACGGAGCCCCATGGCGGGCCCCCGCAAGGGCCTGAGCAGACCCCATGGCGAGGCCCGGCGTCAGGTCCTGAGCCCCATGGCACGGCCCGGCGTCAGAGCCCGCGGTGGCCTGGGCGCAACCGGGCAAAGGCCCGGGCCAGTCCCTGCGCTGAGGCCCTGGCCAGCCCCTGCGCTGACGCCCTGGATGCAACACCGGCCAGAGCCCGCAGCAAGGCCCAGCTCAAGACCACAGCCGAAACCTGGGGCACAACACCGGCGCAAGCGCCAGGACAGGAACCACAGCGAAAGCCCGAGCCAAAGCCCCACAGCCAAGGCCAGCAGCGAGACCCAGGATGCAACACCAGCCAGAACCCGCAGCAAGGCCAAGGCTCAAAGACCGCAGCGGAAGCGGGGCGCGGCACCGGACATAGGCCGAGGTAGGGCCACAGTGGAGGGGGCCGGGGCCGGGCCCGCTTTGAGGCCCGGGGCAAGCCGGCAAGGCCCGGGCCCCCGGTGGAACCCGTCTCAGAGTCACCAGTGGAGTCCTGGCCCTCAGCGCGGCAGGGCCGGGGCATTCCCCGGCGTGGCCGGTGCCGAACCCCGGCACAGGGCCAGGGCCGACCGTCACGGCCGCAGGCGAAAAGGGGCCGCAGCTCCTCCGACCCCCGTAAGCGGCCGCGGCCACCCCGTCACCGTCCCAGCGCCAAAAGGGGCCGCAGCCCCTGGGACGGGCCGCGATGGCCGCGTTCGGACGGGTGTGCGCGGTGTCGTGGGGGTTGACGGCGTCACATTCCGCCGGTACCTCAGATTCAGGGCCCTGAGACCCCCGGAGGTGGCGTATGGCGGCGTCCGCTCGGCATGAGACCCGCGCGTTACTCAGAGCTCACCTGTCGGCCGCCTCCTCGTACCGCCACCTCACCCGCCACTGCCCGATCTGCCACCGCCTGCTGCGGCTGGCGACGGAGCCCACGGCGGACGGCGAGGACGGCGCGGAGGGCCCCGCCGAGGACGGCACCCCTTCCAAGGCGTGAGACGCCCCCTGTAGGGAACACACCCGGCGAGGGCAGGTCTCGCTCAACTCCCGCCTCCTATAGCGCAGATGCCGATCCGGCGACAAGGCTCCACGCATGTGACGGGTGTCACCTCAGAAGTTTCCAGGAGGCCCGCGCTTACCGGTCCCCTACAACTGGTCAATTTAATATGTGCAATTGCACCAGTCTCCGAGACCCTGCACAGGAGATCCGACACCCCTCCCCAGAGTCCGACAAGCCCGCGCACAACTCGGTGCACGAGGGACCCGAAACCCCCATGGCCGCGCCCCGCCACCACGCCCGTCACCACCCCCAGCGCACCCCGCGCGCCCCCTTCACACCCCCGCACGCTCCCGCGCACAAAAAAATCGCGCTGGACCCGGCGGAGTCCAGCGCGATCTACGACGCACCCTTGTTGCTTGCCTGACGGTGTCCAGAGGGCACATGGCCTCCTGGAAAGTTCTGTGTGGCTCGGGCGTGGGACCTGTTGGGGCAGAACCCGCGTCGCTTGGAGCTGTGTGAGCGGTACTTTCGAGCTCTCGGCCGATTGGGGGACCAGCCGAAATGCCCTGTTATGCGGCGGTTCAGGCCTCGCTGCGCTGCTGCGGAATACCCGCGAGCAGTGCGCGGACCTCAGCCTCGCGGTAACGGCGGTGTCCGCCGAGCGTGCGGATGGACGTGAGCTTGCCGGCTTTCGCCCACCGCGTGACCGTCTTGGGGTCGACGCGGAACATGGTGGCGACCTCAGCCGGGGTCAGCAGCGGCTCGGCATCAGGGGTGCGAGCGGTCATGAGCGGCCTCCTCGGGAGAACCGAACCTTCTCGGTTCTTTCCTCTAAATTCTGCACCTTGACCCGCGTTGCCCGAAATGGCGGACGCGAGTCGAGTCGGTTATAGGACGAACGGCTTGTCCTCGGCACTACAACTACACCATCTGTCCAGCCGCGTCGGCCAAACCGATGGAATTGCCCTCCCAGGTGTTCATCAGCGACGGATGCCGATGGACCATGCCATAGCGGACAGTCACGCCACTGTGACGATCAGTCACAGTGGCGCGCAGGAGTCACGAGACCCCCCAAAGCGTGCAATGCTGAGATTCCACCCATACGTGGGCAGAAGGAGCCTCCCCCGGGCTCCTTGTCCTATTTTGACACGAGGAGGTGCGTAAGAGGCAAGGCCCACGTAAGTGCAATCCGTCACGCTTGGCGCCTGCTTGATACAAAAGCCCGGATCGGGACCTACGTCCCATGATGACGCGCCTGTGGAACTTCAGTGTGTCAAGCCTGGGCCAAGGGTGGACAGTTCACCATGCTTCACCTCTTGTGGAAAGCCTTTTCCCTCAGGCCCCACAAGTAACAAGTACGGCTGGGAGGTTGAGCTGGTTCAACCGGTTCAACCCGTTCAACCGGTTCGGCCCGGTTCAGTTCGCCGAGCGCCGGTCCCGTACCGCCCGCCAGCGCTCGACCAGCCGCCCGTACGCCTCCCCGGCCGCGAGACCGTCGCCCGTGCGAAGGGCCTCGATGCCCTCGGCGACATCGGCGGCCGAATGGTCACCGTCCAGCTCCTCGGCGGGCAGGACGTGCACGAGGCCCCCGTAGTCCAGCTCGACGAGCGACCGGGGATGGAACTCCTCCAGCCAGCGGCCCACGTCGATCAGGCCGTCGATGAGCGGGCCCTCGTCGATGGCCTCCCGCAGGGCCCGCAGCCCCCGCGCCACACGCCGGCGCGCCTGCACCATGGGCGTGCGATAGCGAAGAACGGGCGAGGTCTCGCCCGAACCCTTCTCGTACGTCCGCTCCTCGTCCGAGACGAGGACGAACCAGTTCAGCGGCACCTGCCAGGTGGAGGTGCGGATCCACGGCCGGGCGTCGGGGTTGCCGGCCATCCAGCGCTCGTAGTCCTGGCTCGCCTGCCGGCGGACCAGCGGCGGCAGTACGGCGTCCAGGAGCGGCGCGGGCAGCTCCTCGGCCAGGTCGCCGAGCGCCTGCCAGCCGCGCAGCCGGGTGCGCCAGGGGCAGACGCAGACCACCCCGTCGACGTCCAGCACGAAGGCGTCGCCGCTCTCGTGCACCGGCACCGGGATCGGCGGGATGGGCAGCAGGTCGGCCAGCGAGCGGCGCAGCTCGTCCTGGTACGAGGGCCGGTCCGGGCGCCGGGCGTAGCGGGCCCAGTGGTCGCGCTCGGGCTCGGGGAAGGCCGCCAACGGCTCGTACACGCGGAGGTAGGACGCGTACGGGACGATCACCGAGGACACCTTGGGCACGCCTGCTCCCTCCCCCGGCTGCCACCGGGGAAACCTGCCGAACCAACACACCGGCGGGCCGGAAAACTGTGCGGATCCCACCACGGCCGTACTCCGGAAGTGGGGTGATCCTGAGGCTGCGCCGCTGTCCGGCGGACGCAGGCTCTAATCTCATGCTCACAGACCCCGCCACCCGTACGGGAGCCTGTCACCCACCGCCGCTTCTTACCCAGGAGTCACCACAGTGACCGAAGTATCTGACGGCGTCCTGCACACCCTGTTCCACTCGGACCAGGGCGGTCACGAGCAAGTCGTGCTCTGCCAGGACCGGGCCAGCGGCCTCAAGGCCGTCATCGCCATCCACTCCACCGCGCTGGGCCCCGCTCTCGGCGGCACGCGCTTCTACCCGTACGCGACCGAGGCGGAGGCCGTCGCCGACGCCCTGAACCTCGCCCGCGGGATGTCGTACAAGAACGCCATGGCCGGTCTCGACCACGGTGGCGGCAAGGCCGTGATCATCGGCGACCCCGACCGGATCAAGAGCGAGGAGCTGCTGCTCGCCTACGGGCGGTTCGTGGCCTCGCTCGGCGGCCGCTACGTCACCGCCTGCGACGTCGGCACCTACGTCGCCGACATGGACGTCGTGGCCCGCGAGTGCCGCTGGACGACGGGCCGCTCCCCGGAGAACGGGGGCGCCGGGGACTCCTCCGTGCTCACCGCATTCGGCGTCTACCAGGGCATGCGGGCCTCCGCGCAGCACCTGTGGGGCGATCCGTCGCTGCGCGACCGCAGAGTCGGCGTCGCGGGCGTCGGCAAGGTCGGCCACCACCTCGTGGAGCATCTGCGCGCCGAGGGCGCCGAGATCGTGATCACGGACGTGCGCGAGGAGGCCGTGCGGCGGATCCTCGACCGGCATCCGGGGAAGGTCACCGCCGTCGCCCACACCGACGCGCTCATCCGGGTGGAAGGGCTCGACATCTACGCCCCCTGCGCCCTCGGCGGGGCCCTCAACGACGACTCGGTGCCCGTCCTGACCGCCAAGGTGGTGTGCGGGGCGGCCAACAACCAGCTCGCGCACCCCGGCGTCGAGAAGGACCTCGCCGACCGCGGGATCCTCTACGCGCCGGACTACGTGGTGAACGCCGGCGGGGTCATCCAGGTCGCCGACGAGCTCCACGGCTTCGACTTCGAGCGGTGCAGGGCGAAGGCCTCGAAGATCTACGACACCACCTTGGCGATCTTCGCACGTGCGAAGTCGGATGGGGTTCCGCCGGCCGCGGCGGCCGACCGGATCGCCGAGCAGCGCATGCATGAGGCGGCCTCGGCACGCGGTCGCTGAAGACCGACGGGGGCGTCGTACGGCGGTCGCACGGCTGCCGTACGACGTCGGCCGGTACCCGGCGGGGGCTTTAGAGACAACTCTCACTTCCGTCGGCGGGTCGCTCGCCGAGAAACGGTTAAAATCGCCGTTGACCAGCGAGGAAAGGGCTCCTCGCGGGTTCTGGGCACAGGCACGTCCTGCGGGCGACGTACCGTATGGGCGTGGGCTCAGGTACCGTGGAAGCCCTACGGACCGGTCTCTCCACGGAGAGCCCGTTCCAGATCATGAACGCGTGTCAAGACTCTGGGGCCGTCGAGCCCCGTCACCGAGGGGGTCGAGCCATGGGGCGCGGCCGGGCCAAGGCCAAGCAGACGAAGGTCGCCCGCCAGCTGAAGTACAACAGCGGCGGGACTGACCTGTCGCGTCTGGCCAGCGAGCTGGGCGCATCGACTTCGAGCCAACCTCCGAACGGCGAGCCGTTCGAGGACGACGAAGACGACGACGACCCGTACGCCCAGTACGCGGATCTTTACAACGACGATGAGGACGAGGACGACGATCAGTCCGGTCCCGCGTCGCATCGTCGCGGAGCTTGACGCCGTAACGCTGCGCTCTGCCCGGCCCGGGTGGGTTCATCGAGCCCGCCGGACCGGGTTTTGTGCGGTTCCGCTCCACTTGGGGCAACGGCGCCTGTAGCTCCGGACCCGCTGTCGTTCGGCGACTGCGGGTGCTTTGTGGTTGCTCGCGCAGTTCCCCGCGCCCCTGATGGATGGGTTTTCGGCCCCCATCAGGGGCGTGCTGCTGTTCAGGATCGTGCGTAGTCGCCCACCAGTTCCGCGCCCGTCGTGTGGTCCGCTCGGTCGGTGATCTCGCCTGCCACCCAGGCCTCGACCCCGCGGTCCGCCAGCGTTGTCAGGGCCACATCCGCCGACTCCTGCGGGACGATGGCGATCATGCCGACGCCCATGTTCAGGGTCTTCTCCAGCTCCAGGCGCTCGACCTGGCCCGTCTTGCCGACCAGGTCGAAGATCGGGGACGGGGTCCAGGTGGAGCGGTCGACCGTGGCGTGGAGGGTGTCGGGGATCACACGGGCCAGGTTGGCGGCCAGGCCGCCGCCGGTGATGTGGCTGAACGCGTGGACCTCGGTGGTGCGGGTGAGGGCCAGGCAGTCCAGCGAGTAGATCTTGGTCGGCTCCAGGAGTTCCGCGCCGAGGGTGCGGCCGAGTTCGGCGATCTCGGCGTCCAGGGAGAGACCGGCCTGGTTCAGCAGGACGTGGCGGACGAGCGAGTACCCGTTCGAGTGAAGGCCGGAGGCCGCCATGGCGATCACCGCGTCACCCGTACGGATACGATCCGGGCCGAGCAGGTTCTCCGCCTCCACCACGCCCGTACCGGCGCCGGCCACGTCGAAGTCGTCCGGGCCGAGGAGGCCGGGGTGCTCGGCGGTCTCGCCGCCGACGAGGGCGCAGCCGGCGAGGACACAGCCCTCGGCGATGCCCTTGACGATGGCGGCGACGCGCTCGGGGTGGACCTTGCCGACGCAGATGTAGTCGGTCATGAACAGCGGTTCGGCGCCGCACACCACGATGTCGTCCATCACCATCGCGACCAGGTCGTGGCCGATGGTGTCGTAGACGCCCAGCTGACGCGCGATGTCGACCTTCGTGCCGACGCCGTCCGTGGCGGAGGCGAGCAGCGGGCGCTCGTAGCGCTTGAGGGCGGAGGCGTCGAAGAGGCCGGCGAAACCGCCGAGGCCGCCGAGGACCTCGGGGCGCTGCGTCTTCTTGACCCACTCCTTCATCAGTTCTACGGCGCGGTCGCCCGCCTCGATGTCGACGCCCGCGGCTGCGTAGCTGGCACCAGTTGTCTCAGACATGACGGTGAGAACTTTCGTGTCGTACTGCAGATAAGCGCAGGTGAGCAGGTGTTACGGGCTGCCTACGGGCGACGGATGGCGTCGGACGCCGCCGTGGCGGCGGGGCCCGCGGCCAGCTCGGTCTCCAGGAGCTGCTTGCCGAGCAGCTCGGGGTCCGGCAGCTCCATCGGGTACTCGCCGTCGAAGCAGGCGCGGCAGAGGTTCGGCTTGGCGATGGTGGTCGCCTCGATCATGCCGTCGATGGAGATGTACGCCAGGGAGTCGGCGCCCAGGGAGGTGCCGATCTCGTCGATCGTCATGCCGTTGGCGATGAGCTCGGCGCGGGTGGCGAAGTCGATGCCGAAGAAGCAGGGCCACTTCACGGGGGGAGACGAGATCCGGATGTGGACCTCGGCGGCGCCCGCCTCGCGGAGCATGCGGACCAGGGCGCGCTGGGTGTTGCCGCGGACGATCGAGTCGTCGACGACCACCAGGCGCTTGCCCTTGATGACTTCCTTCAGCGGGTTCAGCTTCAGCCGGATGCCGAGCTGCCGGATCGTCTGGGAGGGCTGGATGAACGTACGTCCGACGTACGCGTTCTTCACCAGACCCGCACCGAACGGGATGCCCGAGGCCTCCGCGTAGCCGATGGCGGCCGGGGTGCCGGACTCCGGGGTCGCTATGACCAGGTCGGCCTCTACAGGGGCTTCCTTGGCGAGCTTGCGGCCCATCTCCACCCGGGAGAGGTACACGTTCCGGCCGGCGATGTCGGTGTCCGGGCGGGCCAGATAGACGTACTCGAAGACACAGCCCTTGGGCTTCGCTTCCGCGAATCGGGAGCTGCGCAGACCGTTCTCGTCGATGGCGATGAACTCGCCCGGCTCTATCTCGCGGACGTAGGAGGCGCCGCAGATGTCGAGGGCGGCGGACTCGGAGGCGACGACCCAGCCGCGCTCCAGGCGGCCGAGGACCAGCGGGCGGATGCCCTGCGGGTCACGGGCGGCGTAGAGGGTGTGCTCGTTCATGAAGACGAGCGAGAAGGCTCCGCGCACCTTCGGGAGGACCGTGTGGGCGGCCTCCTCGATGGTCAGCGGCTTGCCGTCCTCGTCGACCTGGGCCGCGAGGAGCGCGGTGAGCAGGTCGGTGTCGTTGGTGGCCGCGACGCGCGGCGTACGGCCCTCCTGCTTGGGCAGGTCGGCGACCATCTCGGCGAGCTGGGCCGTGTTGACCAGGTTGCCGTTGTGGCCGAGCGCGATGGAGCCGTGCGCGGTGGCACGGAAGGTGGGCTGGGCGTTCTCCCAGACGGAGGCGCCGGTGGTCGAGTAGCGGGCGTGACCGACCGCGATGTGACCCTGGAGGGAACCGAGCGAGGTCTCGTCGAAGACCTGGGACACGAGGCCCATGTCCTTGAAGACGAGGATCTGGGAGCCGTTGCTGACCGCGATACCCGCGGATTCCTGGCCCCGATGCTGGAGGGCGTAGAGCCCGAAGTACGTGAGCTTGGCGACCTCTTCGCCCGGGGCCCAGACACCGAAGACGCCACACGCGTCCTGGGGGCCTTTCTCGCCGGGGAGAAGGTCGTGGTTGAGTCGTCCGTCACCACGTGGCACACAACCGAGTGTAGGCGAGATCGCGCACCGGTCCGAATCCGGTGATCTCGCCCGCCCCGTTTGCCGACTGCGGGCCGCCGCAGGTCACTTGTCGGCGACGGCACCGATGCCTGTGTCGTTTTCGCTGGTCAGCGTGATGCTGCGGTGATCGATCCGATATTTCACCGTGCCCTTGAAGAGCTCCAGAAGGCTCCGTTCGGCGGCCATGAGTGAGTCGGAGCACATCTTGCGGGTGGTCCGCGCATTGCCGAGGGTGATCTCGTCCTCGCTCACCGTGGCGTTCGCCGACACCTCGTTGCAGCCGAGGCTCCCGCTCAGCGTGCCCGCCTTCTTGTCGAGGGTGAACCAGGCCTTGCCCTGGACGGCCTCGGGGAGCGAGGTAGCGACGTCGTGATCCATGAGGGAGTCGATCCGCCACTTCGTGCCGTACAGCTCGGCGGGCTTCTCCTCGCTCAGCTTGACGGTGTCGCCGTCGCCCGTGGTGAGGGTGAGCCTGCCGTCGGTGGTCTCGGCCGTGAACTTCTCGGTGTCGAGCGTGCGGGCGAAGGTCTCCTCGAACTTCATCGGGACGTCGTCGCAGGCCATCTCGGTGGACCGGGCGGTCGCGAAGTCGATGCCGTCGTCCTTGAAGGAGGCGGTCGAGCCGAAGGTGTTGCAGCCGTAGTTGCCGTCGACCTCGCCGTTGTCGGCGATCTTCAGGTAGGCGCCGTCGGGGGCCTCCTCGGTCTTCCCGCCCACCGTGAGGCTGTCGACCTTCCAGCGGACGCCGGTGACCGATGCCTTCGTGGTGTTCGAGCCGACATTGCCGCTGCCGGGGTCGCCGGCCGACTCGGTACCGCAGGCCGCGAGCAGCGGAAGCGGAAGCAGGGCCAGGGCGGTGAGGGTCAGTCGCTTGTCCATGCCGGTGGGACGGGTGGGGTGCATGGGTGGTTCCACCGGATTCATCCGGACGGCGACACGCCCGTCGCCGACCGGCGGTGGCACGGGAGCCGGGCCGGGGGTCAGCTCATGAGCGGCAGCAGCCCGCTCAGGTCCGCCCGCTCGCCGCTCGCGCTGACCTTCGCCCCGTCCAGGGCGGCGGCCCAGTCCAGGCGCCCGGTGGCGAGGCGGATCCAGGTCAGCGGGTCGGTCTCGACGACGTTCGGCGGGGTGCCCCGGGTGTGCGGCGGCCCCTCCACGCACTGCACGACGGCGTACGGCGGGATCCGCACCTCCGTCGAACCGCCGGGCGCTCTTACGGCGAGGGTGTCGGCGAGCAGCCGGACGCAGGTGGCGAGGGCGTGCCGGTCGAACGGGATGTCGAGGCCGGGGACGGCGACGTTCAGGTCGTCGGTGTGGACGACGAGCTCGATCGTGCGGGTGAGCAGGTAGTCGTCGAGTGTCATGCCGCCGGCGCGGGTGTCGATGAGCCGGTTCTGCGGGGTGGCGGCGAGCGCGTCGGCGATCCGCTGCGCGCCCCCCGCGTAGAGGGCGACGAGGTCGGGGTTGGCCTCGGCCAGGTCGTGGCTGCCCTCGGCGATGGCGTCGGCGTGGGTGGCGGTCGCGGAGGCGTAGTCGAGCGGGCCGAAGTCCGCCTTCGCCGGCTCGGGGCGGCCGAGGGCGCGGCTGACGCTGTCGACGGCCATGGTGATGTGGGTGGCCAGGTCCCGCACGGTCCAGGCCCCGAGCCGGGCCGGCAGCGCGAGCTGCTCGTCGCCGAGAGCGCCCACGGCCTCCCGTACGTGCCCGAACTGGGCCAGCACGGCCTTGCGGGTCTTGGCGGGGTCGTAGGTGCGGGGGCGTCTCCTGGCCGGGGGCATGGGCGCGAGCCTATTCGGAGGGGAAGGCGGAGGGGGCGGGGAAGTCGATGTCGGTGCAGTCGCGGGCGGCGGTGATGTCGTCGACGTAGGCCTTGAAGAGGGGGCGGAGGCGGGGTTCGATCGCCCTGACGTACGTGTAGCTCACGGTGAGGGCGTGGATCGCGGGCTCGCCGTCGCAGGTGGAGGAGGTCCACCAGATGTAGCCGAGGCCGGCGCGGCCGGATGTGCCGGGTGTCAGCGGGGTGCGCCTGCCGCCGAACGTCTCGCCGACGACCTTGCGGGCCTCGTCGCCGAAGTAGGACTCGGTCCGCAGCCACCACGGGGAGTGGTCGAGGAGCCCTTTGTACTCGTCGTAGTCCTCGGGGAGCTCGGGCCAGACCCGCTTCACGTGGGCGGGGCTCGCCGCGAGCAGGCAGGAGTCCTTGAAGCTGTGCTCGCCCACCCGTGGTGTCTCCAGGGTCCGGTCGGGCAGGCGGCCGCGCTCCTCCTGGCCCAGGAACTCGGCGTACCAGCGGCAGGAGCCCTTCGCCTCGGGGGCCTTCTTGAGTTCGGCGTCCGGTATCCACAGCCTGGGGAAGGAGGCGGGGTACCGGTATTCGGGAGTGCAGCCGACACGGTCCGCGACCTTGTAGGCGGCGTCGGCGGCCAGCTCGATGACGGTCACACGGTCCTGGCGGGAGACATCGTCGTAGAGCGCCTCGGCCACGACGTTCACCGAGGTCACGCCGTCCTTGGCCGTCTCGCAGCCGACCTTGAACGTGACGGTGTCGTCGTTGTAGTGCCCGAGCCGGCCGTCGTCCTCGGCGGGCTGGTCGAGGGGGTAGTCGGGCGACTGGTCGGCCACGCGGGTCACGTCCTCGGCGCCGCCGCGATTGCGTGCGAAGAACGGGTTCAGGCGGTCGGACACGATGTTGGGGTGATCGTCGCCGGGGTTCGTGTGGACCGACATCGCGAAATGCCCGTACGACGTGCCGGGTTCCTCGACCCGGTAGATGGCGCAGCCGCCGGGGAGGGAGTCGAGCGTGAAGGGGTCGTCGCTGCCATGCCCCGCACGGGCCCGTGCCGTGCCGCCGTTGAGCCCGAGGACCCGGTCCGGGTCGACGAGGCCCGCGCAGGCCTCGGTGATCCGCTCCCGGCTCGTCAGCCGGTCCCGGTACTCCTCTACCTCCAGCCACCCGGCCCAGCCACTCGCCCCGATGCCCAGCACGGCGGTGGTAGCCACGAGCTTGTTGAAGGCGTTGCGCGGGCGGCTGCCCCGGTCCGGGAAGCTCATGACGCGGCCCTCTCCGGGGACTCGGCGGATTCGGCGTTCTCGGCGTACGAGGCCGTGAACGTCTTGTGCGCGGGGAACACGATGCCCGTGCAGCCGTGGCGTTCGGCGGCATCGGTGACGTACGCGCGGAAGACCTTCTCGTACGCCGGTGTCGCCAGCTTGTCGTAGCCGACCGCGATGGTCATCGTGTGGATCCGTGGCTCGCCCTCGCAGACGGAGGAGGCCCACCAGACCGGCTCGCCCTGGTTGTCGCGGCCCGCCTCGCCCGGCGCCGCGACGGTCGGGGTGTCGTCGGATTCGAGGTCCTTGAGCTGGACGTTCTTCGCGAGTTCGCCGGAGTAGGTGTGGAAGGAGGCGAACCACTGGCCCGGGTTCTCCGGCTTGACGACGTGGCCGTACTTCTTCTCGTCCGCGTGGGGCCAGTAGAGGCCGTTCGCCCGACCCCGGCTGAGCACCAGGCCGCAGCTCTCGTCCCACGTCTCGCCCTTCCGACGGCTCTCGAACACCTGGTCGGCGAGGAGGTCCTGGCGGGCGAAGCCGGCCTCGCGGTACCAGGCACAGGTGCCGTTCGCCCGGGCGGCCGGGACCGGGCCCTCCGTCAGGGCGGGGATGTCCTTAGGCGGGTCGGGCAGCCGGTCGGCGCAGCCCAGCCGGTCGGCGAGGTTGTTGGCGGTGAGCACGGCGGTCTCGGCGAGGACGTTCCGGTCGTGGTCGGTGAGCTGGCCGTTGTCGTGGAACGCCGACCCCAGGTCCATCAGGGAGGCTCTCGCCCACAGCGACTTGACCGGGCGGCCGTCCGACTCGCCCTCGGCACAGGGCAGTTCGACGACGACGTCCGAGTCCGTGACCAGGCCCGTGATACCGCCGCCGAGCGGCTCGGCCGGGTGGTTGGGCTTGCCGAGGGGGTCGACGAGGAAGTCCCAGGAGCCCTCCGGAACCGTCGGGGCCCCATCCGGGTGGACGCCCACGGCGGCGGTGAAGAACCACCTCTCACCGGAGCGGGTGCCGAGCTTCTCGCCCGCCCCGGTGCTGAACATCTCGCAGTCCTGGGGCAGCCCGGCGTCCAGTGCGATCGTGCCCTCGTCGGCCACACGGTGTCTGATGCTGCCGCCCGCCGGGGAGAGCGCCAGCACCCGCCCGGCCGGGACGAGTCCCGCGCAGCCCGCGTCGATCTGGCGTCGGTTGTTCCAGACCTGCCAGATCTCCCTGCCGCTCCAGCCGACGCCCACGACCGCGACCAGGCACAGCAGCACGTTGACGGACTTGCGTATCCCGTCCGGGACTTCCACCGCTCTGCCTCCCCCGTTCCGGCCGACGGCACGTGATCTCACCGTCGGCCAGCCGAAGTTAGCAGCGCGGCAGGAAGGGCCGGGCACGGGATCCCGGTCCCTACAGGACCGCCACACATGACGTCGGCCCCGCCCGTCGTGACAGGCGGGGCCGAAGTGCCGTACGCGAAGAGGACTCACGCCACTTACGCCACTTACGCCAGCAGAGCCGGGATCGTCCCCTCGTGGGCAGTCCGCAGCTCGGCCAGCGTGAGGGCGAACTCGCCCTGGACGTCCACCGAGTCACCGTCGACGACACCGATACGCGTGGCCGGCAGGCCCCTCGCGCCGCACATGTCGTTGAAGCGGACCTCCTCGGAGCGCGGGACGGCGACGACCGCACGCCCCGCCGACTCCGACAGCAGGAAGGTGAACGCGTCCAGGCCGTCCGGGACGATCAGTCGCGCGCCCTTGCCGCCGAGCAGAGCCGACTCCACGACCGCCTGGATCAGACCGCCGTCGGACAGGTCGTGCGCGGAGTCGATCATGCCGTCGCGGGAGGCGGAGATCAGGATCTCGGCCAGCAGGCGCTCGCGCTCCAGGTCGACCTGCGGGGGCAGACCGCCGAGGTGGTCGTGGACGACCTGGGACCAGGCCGAGCCGCCGAACTCCTCACGGGTGTCACCGAGGAGGTAGAGCAGCTGCCCCTCCTCCTGGAAGGCGACCGGCGTGCGCCGGGCCACGTCGTCGATGACGCCGAGGACCGCGACCACCGGGGTGGGGTGGATGGCCACCTCGCCCGTCTGGTTGTAGAGCGAGACGTTGCCGCCGGTCACCGGGGTGCCCAGCTGCTGGCAGGCGTCCGCGAGGCCGCGTACGGCCTCGGCGAACTGCCACATGACCGCCGGGTCCTCGGGGGAGCCGAAGTTCAGGCAGTCGGAGACGGCGAGGGGCTTGGCGCCGGTGGTGGCGACGTTGCGGTACGCCTCCGCCAGGGCCAGCTGGGCGCCGTGGTACGGGTCCAGCTTGGCGTAGCGGCCGTTGCCGTCCGTCGCGATGGCGACGCCCAGGCCGGTCGATTCGTCGACGCGGATCATGCCCGAGTCCTCGGGCTGGGCCAGCACCGTGTTGCCCTGCACGAAGTGGTCGTACTGCGAGGTGATCCACTGCTTGGACGCCTGGTTCGGGGACGCCACCAGCTTCAGGACCTGCTCGCGCAGCTCCTCGCTCGTCGCCGGGCGCGGCAGCTTGTTCGCGTCGTCCGCCTGGAGCGCGTCCTGCCACTCGGGGCGGGCGTACGGGCGCTCGTAGACGGGGCCGTCGTGCGCGACCGTGCGCGGGTCAACGTCGACGATCTTGCCGCCGTGCCAGAAGATCTCGAGGCGGTCGCCGTCGGTCACCTCACCGATCACCGTGGCGATGACGTCCCACTTGTCGCAGATCTCCAGGAACCGGTCGACCTTCTCCGGCTCCACGACCGCGCACATGCGTTCCTGCGACTCGCTCATGAGGATTTCCTCGGGAGAGAGCGTGGAGTCGCGCAGCGGTACGTCGTCCAGGGTGACGCGCATGCCGCCGGAGCCGTTCGAGGCGAGCTCGGAGGTGGCGCAGGACAGGCCGGCCGCGCCGAGGTCCTGGATGCCGACGACCAGCTTCTCCTTGAAGGCCTCCAGGGTGCACTCGATGAGGAGCTTCTCCTGGAAGGGGTCGCCGACCTGGACGGCGGGGCGCTTCGACGGCTTGGCGTCGTCGAAGGTCTCGCTCGCGAGGATCGAGGCGCCGCCGATGCCGTCGCCGCCCGTGCGGGCCCCGTAGAGGATGACCTTGTTGCCGGCGCCGGACGCCTTGGCGAGGTGGATGTCCTCGTGCCGCATGACACCGATGGCACCGGCGTTGACCAGCGGGTTGCCCTGGTAGCAGGAGTCGAAGACGACCTCGCCGCCGATGTTGGGCAGGCCCAGACAGTTGCCGTAGCCGCCGATGCCGGCGACGACGCCCGGGAGGACGCGCTTGGTGTCGGGGTGGTCGGCGGCGCCGAAGCGCAGCGGGTCCACGACGGCGACCGGGCGGGCACCCATCGCGATGATGTCGCGGACGATGCCGCCGACACCGGTGGCCGCGCCCTGGTAGGGCTCGACGTACGAGGGGTGGTTGTGCGACTCGACCTTGAAGGTGACCGCGTAGCCCTGGCCGACGTCCACGACACCGGCGTTCTCGCCGATGCCGACGAGCAGCGCGTCGGACTGCGGGGCCTTCTCGCCGAACTGGCGGAGGTGGACCTTCGAGGACTTGTACGAGCAGTGCTCGGACCACATGACGGAGTACATGGCGAGCTCGGCACCGGTGGGCCGGCGGCCGAGGATCTCGACGACCCGCTCGTACTCGTCCTTCTTCAGGCCCAGTTCGGCCCAGGGCAGCTCGACGTCGGGGGTCGCGGCCGCGTGCTCGACCGTGTCCAGAGGCGTCCGGCTCATGCGTTGACCAGCTTCTTGAGGATCGAGGTGAAGAAGGGGAGGCCGTCGGTGCGGCCGGTGCCGATGAGCGGCTCCACGGCGTGCTCCGGGTGCGGCATCAGACCGACGACGTTGCCCGCCTCATTGGTGATGCCGGCGATGTCGTTGAGCGAGCCGTTGGGGTTGAAGTCGAGGTACCGGAAGGCGACGCGGCCCTCCGCCTCCAGCTTGTCCAGCGTGTACCGGTCGGCGACGTAGCGGCCGTCCATGTTCTTCAGCGGGATGTGGATCTCCTGGCCGGACTCGTAGTCGGCGGTCCAGGCGGTCTCCGCGTTCTCCACCCGCAGCTTCTGGTCGCGGCAGATGAAGTGGAGGTGGTCGTTGCCGAGCATCCCGCCCGGGAGGAGGTGGGCCTCGGTGAGGATCTGGAAGCCGTTGCAGATGCCGAGGACCGGCAGTCCGGCCTTCGCCTGCTCGATGACCGTCTCCATCACCGGCGAGAAACGCGCGATGGCGCCGGCCCGCAGATAGTCGCCGTAGGAGAAACCACCGCACAGCACCACGGCGTCGACCTGGTGGAGGTCCTTGTCCTTGTGCCAGAGCGCGACCGGTTCGGCGCCGGCCAGCCTGATCGCACGCTGAGTGTCCCGGTCGTCGAGGCTGCCGGGAAAAGTGACGACGCCAATACGTGCGGTCACTTCGCCGCCTCCGCGACTTCCTCCACCTTGACGGTGAAGTCCTCGATCACGGTGTTGGCGAGGAAGGATTCCGCCAGTTCATGGATGCGGGCGAGCGCGGCGTCGTCCACCGGACCGTCAACTTCCAGTTCGAATCGCTTTCCCTGACGTACGTCGGAGACACCCTCGAAACCGAGGCGCGGCAGCGCGCGCTGCACCGCCTGGCCCTGGGGGTCGAGGATCTCCGGCTTGAGCATGACGTCGACTACGACGCGTGCCACTGGCACTCCCGGTGTGTGGTGCTGAGCAGGTTCCTTCAGACTACCCGCACAAAATTTCTACGCGAGTAGATTCGTAGGAATCTACAGGAAATGCAGGTGACGGCGGTCACGGTGCGGTATCGGTTGATCACCCTCACGAAAAGATCCGGGAAAGATCCCGGATCCCTATTGCGCGAGGGACACGCGGACGGATTAAGTCTGTCTTCACAATGCAATGACGGGCACTGTACAAATGAATTGGCAATAGCCGATACTTTGCCCAAATAACAGCCGGACAGCCGACATCTTCCTGACGTCAGGGCACGTCAACGGAGAGATGTCGCACGAAGGGACCGATATTCGTGGCGCAGCGTGTCGTGGTCACTCTCTCCGACGACATCGACGGCTCGGAAGCGGCGGAGACGATCGCCTTCGGACTCGACGGCAAGTCGTACGAGATCGACCTGAACGAAGCCAATGCCAAGAAACTGCGTAAGGCGCTCGCGCCCTACGTGGAGGCCGGCCGCAAGCGGTCGAGGTCCGGCAAGGCGTACAAGCAGACCCAGGTCGCTCCAGACCCGGCGGCCGTCCGCGCCTGGGCCCAGGCCAACAAGCTGGAGGTCCCCGCGCGCGGGCGGATCCCCAAGAAGGTCTACGAGGCGTTCGCCGAGGCGCAGTAGGCGCGTCCCGGTCGGCCGTCCTCAGGGTTCGTCAGCGATCCCTGGGGGCGGCTCACTTGGCCCCCTGGGACAACCGACTTGCGTTGCACCCCGGCGGATCAGCTAGAGTCTGGAGCACGCCGAGGGGCAAGGCCGAAAGGCCCGGCTCACCGGAGTCACGCGGGTGTAGTTCAGTAGTAGAACATCCCCCTTCCAGGGGGAAGGCGCAGTGTGCAATTCCTGTCACCCGCTCTGATCGCTTACCAACCACTCTTGTGGATCAGGTAAAGTGGTCAACGCGCCGATCGGTGGGAGCCGGTCGGAGGCAATGCGGACGTAGCTCAGTTGGTAGAGCGCAACCTTGCCAAGGTTGAGGTCGCGAGTTCGAGCCTCGTCGTCCGCTCTTGAATGAAGACCCCGGTCCACTGGACCGGGGTCTTCTTCGTGTGCGTGCCTCCCGTGTCTGACATTTGTCATGCCGAGTGATGACACCGCACACTCCCGCACGGCCCGTACCGCCGAGACGCTGAAGACATGAAAACGAACGGGCACAAGGGCGTGAGCACCCACGATCACGAGAACGTGATCGAGGTCACCGACCTGCGGCGCGTGTACGGGGGCGGTTTCGAGGCCGTACGGGGGATCACCTTCTCCGTCGGCCGGGGAGAACTCTTCGCGCTCCTGGGCACCAACGGCGCGGGCAAGACATCCACGGTCGAACTGCTGGAAGGGCTCGCACCGCCGTCCGGCGGCCGGGTGCGCGTCCTCGGACACGACCCCTACGGGGAGCGCGCGGCCGTACGCCCCCGCATCGGCGTGATGCTGCAGGAGGGCGGCTTCCCCTCCGAGCTGACCGTCGCGGAGACGGTACGGATGTGGGGCGGCTGCACCAGCGGGGCGCGGCCCGTCGGGGAGGCGCTGGAGATCGTCGGCCTCGGGCGACGGGCCGGCGTACGGGTCAAGCAGCTGTCCGGGGGTGAGAAGCGGCGCCTCGACCTGGCGCTCGCGCTCCTCGGGCGCCCCGAGGTCCTGTTTCTCGACGAGCCGACGACCGGGCTCGACGCGGAGGGGCGCCAGGACACCTGGGAGCTGGTGCGGGAGCTGCGCGACGGGGGTACGACCGTGCTGCTCACCACGCACTACCTGGAGGAGGCGGAGGACCTCGCCGACCGGCTCGCCATCCTCCACGAGGGCAGCGTCGCCGCGACCGGCACCCCGGCCGAGGTCACCGCCTCCCAGCCGTCCCGCATCTCCTTCGAACTGCCCGCCGGGTACTTCCTCGGCGACCTGCCGCCGCTCGGCGAACTGGGCGTCACCGGGCACGAGGAGAACGGCCGCGTGGTGGTGCTGCGCACGAAGGAACTCCAGCGGGCGGCCACCGGGCTGCTGCTCTGGGCCGAGCGGGCGCGGGTCGAGCTGGCGCGGCTGGAGGTCCGGTCGGCCTCCCTGGAGGAGGCGTTCCTGCGGATCGCTCGGGAGACGGCGGAGGCGGCGCGTGGGGGATCGGAATCCCGTACAGGCACAGGATCGGATTCGGGTACGGGATCGCGTACGGGATCGGATTCCCGTACGGGCGCAGGATCACGCAAGGGCGGGGTGGTGGCATGAGCACGACCATGGGTACGGCGGAGGGGACGGGCGTGGCGCCGGTCGTCACGGCCGGGACGACGACCCTCAGGGGCCGGATGACCGCCCTCGCCCGCGCCGAGCTGACGCTGCTGGGGCGCAGCCGGGCCACGCTGATCACGGCGGTGCTCGTGCCGTTGCTGCTGCCGCTCAGTGTGCGGTCGGCCACGGACGAGATGGACCTGGAGAAGGCCGGGCTGAGCGTCGGGACCGTCCTCCTCCCCGCCGCCATCGGCTTTTCGCTGCTCTTCGCGATCTACGCCGCCCTGACCAACGTCTATGTCGTACGCCGTGAGGAACTCGTCCTGAAGCGGCTGCGGACCGGTGAGCTGCGCGACCCGGAGATCCTGGTCGGGGCGTCGCTGCCGGCCGTCGGCATCGGGCTCGCGCAGTGCGTGCTCGTGGCGATCGGCTGCACGGTCCTGCTCGACGTCGGGGCGCCGCCCGCGGTCCATCTGGCCGTGCTGGGCGTGCTGCTGGGCGTCGTCATGTGCGTGGCGCTGGCGGCGGTCACCGCGAGCTTCAGCCGCACCGCCGAGAGTGCCCAGGTGACGAGCCTGCCGGTGATGTTCGTGTCACTGCTCGGGTCGGGCGTCACCGTGCCGCTCGAAGTGCTGCCGGACCGCGTGGCGTCCGTCTGCGAACTGCTGCCGCTCAGCCCCGTCATCACGCTTGTGCGCGGCGGCTGGACCGGCGACCTGTCCGCGTACGACGCCCTGGGCGCCGTAGCCACCGCGCTGGCCTGGACCGTCCTCGCGGTGTTTGCTGTACGGCGGTGGTTCCGCTGGGAACCGCGCCGATGAGGGGAGTTGGGCCATGCGGGGGCCGGGGGCCTGGTGGCGGGGGAAGACCACGCCGGCGAAGGTGGAGACGTATACGCGGTGGTCGTTCCACTCGTTCGCGGTGATCGAGATACTCGCGTTCGGGCTGCCGTTCCTCAGCAAGGTACCGATGTCGCACTTGGGCTGGCTGTTCGTCCTGGTGTGCGCGCACGCGGCGCTCGGCGCGGCGACCGGGGCGCGGGCGCTCGACTGGGTGCGGGGCACCCGCGAGCAGCCCCTGCGGCTGATGTGGGCGCTCGGCGTGGTCAGCGTGCTGCTCGGCGCCGTCGCGTTCGCTCTCGCCGACCGTGAGAACGACGACGCCACGTCCACCGTGTTGGGCTCGATGTTCGGCGGGGTGCTGATGTTCGGCCTCGGCCTCATCGCGCTCGGCATCCGCAGGCGGCGACGCGTGCTCTATCTGATCGCGGGCTTCGCGGGCGGCTCCGGAGCACTGGCCCTCGCCCTGGGCTCGGCCGCGGCCGACGCCCTGGCCGCGTCGGTCCTGGTGCTGTTCGGCACCTCGTTCTTCGCCTTCACCTCCGTCTTCTCGGTCTGGCTCCTCAGGGCCGTCTACGAACTCGACGACGCCCGAGAGACCCGTGCCCGCCTCGCCGTCGCCGAGGAACGGCTCCGGTTCGGGCGCGACCTGCACGACGTGATCGGCCGCAACCTCGCGGTCATTGCCCTGAAGAGCGAACTGGCCGTCCAGCTGGCCCGCCGGGAACGGCCCGAGGCCGTCGAGCAGATGATCGAGGTCCAGCGGATCGCGCAGGAGTCGCAGCGCGAGGTGCGGGAGGTCGTGCGGGGGTACCGCGAGGCCGACCTCGGGATCGAACTCTCCGGCGCGCAGGGCGTGTTGGAGGCGGCGGGCATCGGCTGCTCGGTCGCGGGGGCGGACGCCGCCGGGTTGCCCGGCGAGGTGCAGTCCGCGCTCGCCTGGGTGGTACGGGAAGCGACGACGAACGTGCTGCGGCACGGGAACGCCGGGCAGTGCGCGGTGGCGTTGAGGGTGGCGGAGGGGCAAGTGGTGCTGACCGTGGAGAACGACGGGCTACGGGCCGTCGGGGACGGGGACGGGGAGGGTTCGGTGGGGAACGAGGGCATCGAGGCGGGCGAGCGCGCGAAGCGTTCCGTCGGCGCCGGTTCCGGGCTCGCTGGGCTGCGGGAGCGGTTGGCTGTCGTGGACGGGACGCTGGAGGCGGGGCCGGTGGGCGGGGATGCGTTCCGGGTGGTGGCTCGGGTGCCGCTGAGGTCGGGGGAATCGCGGGGATCGGGGTCCGGGGCGGAGCGGGGAGCGGGGGCGAGCGTGACTTCCGCATCGGACTCGGGTCCGGGCTCCGCTTCGAGGGGTGCGGCGGCTGCGGTTGGTTCGGCGGTTGTGCGAGGGGGCGCCTCATGACCGGCGTACCGGAAGTGGTGGCGCGGCCCGTGCGGCTGTTGCTCGCCGATGACGAGCATCTGATCCGGGGGGCGCTGGCCGCTTTGCTGGCGCTGGAGGACGACCTGGTCGTGGTCGCGGAGGCGGCGAGCGGGCCGGAGGCGCTGGCGATGGCGCTGGCCCACGAGCCGGACGTGGCCGTGCTGGACCTGCAGATGCCGGGAGCGGACGGTGTGAGAGTCGCCACATCGCTGCGGACCGAACTGCCCGGCTGCCGGGTGCTGATCGTCACCGGTCATGGACGGCCCGGACATCTGAAGCGGGCGCTTGAGGCGGGTGTGCGCGGGTTCGTCCCCAAGACCGTCAGCGCTCAGCGGCTCGCGGAGATCATCCGCACCGTGCACGCCGGGAGCCGTTATGTGGACCCGGAGTTGGCGGCCGACGCGATCTCCTCCGGGGACTCGCCGCTGACCGCGCGAGAGGCCGAGGTGCTGGAGTTCGCCGCCGACGGGGCGCCCGTCGCGGAGATCGCCGAGCGGGCCGCGCTGTCCCAGGGAACTGTCCGGAACTACCTCTCCTCGGCCGTGTCCAAGCTCGGTGTGGAGAACCGGCACGCGGCGGTGCGGCTCGCACGGGAGCGAGGTTGGGTATAGTAGGCCTCGCGCCACGGCGCAGCGCGGACGTAGCTCAGTTGGTAGAGCGCAACCTTGCCAAGGTTGAGGTCGCCAGTTCGAACCTGGTCGTCCGCTCGTGAAAGAAGGCCCCGGTCCACTGGACCGGGGCCTTCTTCGTCTGTGCAGCTGTCTGTCTAGCTCCAGCGCGTACCGGTCAGACGCTCGTACGCCTCCACGTACTTGGCGCGGGTCGCTGCGACGATCTCCTCCGGCAGCGGCGGCGGAGGCTGCTCGCTCTTGCGGTCCCAGCCGGAGGCCCCCGAGGTCAGCCAGTCGCGGACGAACTGCTTGTCGAAGGACGGCTGGGCGTGGCCCGGCTCCCACTGGTCGGCCGGCCAGAAGCGGGAGGAGTCCGGGGTGAGAACCTCGTCGGCGAGGACGAGGGTGTCGTCCTCGTAGCCGAACTCGAACTTGGTGTCCGCCAGGATGATCCCCCGGTCACGGGCGATGTCGCGGGCGCGACTGTACACGGCGAGGGTCGTCTGGCGCAGCTGGGCGGCGGTCTCCGCGCCGACCTGGCGGGCGACCTCCTCGTACGACACGTTCTCGTCGTGCTCGCCGACGGCGGCCTTGGTGGCCGGGGTGAAGATCGGCGCGGGCAGCTCCGAGCCGTCGACCAGGCCCTCGGGGAGGGCGAGGCCGCAGACCGTACGGGAGTCGTTGTACTCCAGCAGGCCCGAGCCGGTGAGGTAGCCGCGGGCCACGGCCTCCACCGGGACCATCCGCAGCGACTTGCAGACCAGGGTGCGGCCCGCCCAGTCGGCGGGGGCACCCGGTGGGAGTTCGGTGCTCAGCACGTGGTTCGGGACCAGGTCGACGAGCTGGTCGAACCACCAGAGGGACAGCTGCGTGAGGACGCGCCCCTTGTCGGGGATCTCCGTCGGCAGCACCCAGTCGAACGCGGACGTTCGGTCGCTGGCGACCATCACGAGGTCGCCCGCCTCGTTCTGGTACAGCTCGCGCACCTTGCCGGTGTGCAGGTGCACCAGGCCCGGAACCTGGATCGGCTCGGGCTTTTCTACGAATCCGGACACGGTTCCTCCCCGTGGTGATGTCCAAGTGGCTCGATTCTCCCGTACGGGGGCAACCGATCTCGCCCAGGGGTTGCCCCGCCGAGAGTCGGCACGGGACTCGGTACGGGATTCAGTCACGTTTGCAGATGCGGTCCAGGAGATTGGCGGTGGCTCGCTGAACACGGGTGTCCACGTGGCCCGGGCGGTCCAGTGCCGGGGACCAAGCGAACGTCCCGGATGCGAAGACCCAGGCTCCGGAGGGCGCACGGTAGAGGGAGGTCTCCTGGTGGCGGACGATGTCGGCGCTGTCCCGGTACGGGGAGTGGGCGAGGAGGATGCGGCCCTGGTGCTCGGGGAGCGGGGTGCGGGGGAAGTAGCGGTCGGCCTCGCCCGCGACCATGCCCGCCAGTTCGTCGTTCTCCTGGGCGCCGGTCGCGTCCCAGAGCCAGTGGTCGGCGTTGCGCACGACCAGGGGATGGGGTTCGGGGACCCGGCCCTCGTACTGGATGCCCATCAACTGCTGCTCGGGGCGGTCGATTTCGCGCCACAGTACGGGTTTGCCGGGGCCCCGGCGTTTTCGGCAGGTGAGGAGGCGGTCGGGGACTCCGGACGGGGACGGGCCCAGCTCCACCTGCCAGTACATGGTGTTGGAGGAGAGGAAGACGAGTGAGGTGCCGCCGTCGCGGGCGAGCTCGGTGGTGCGGCGCATCTGCGGCGACCAGTACTCGTCGTGGCCCGGGAAGACGAGCCCCCGGTAGCGGGTGGGGTCGACGCGGCCGGAGTGCAGGTCGCGGGCGTCGGCGTACGCGAGGTCATAGCCGTACCGCTCGGCCCAGCGGATGAAGTCGTAGGCGTGGCCGACGTGCAGGGGGAGGCCGGCGCCCGCGTACGGGCGGTCGAAGGAGACGGTCGTCGCGGCGTCGGACTCGCCGAGCAGCCGGCCGTCCTCGTCCCAGGCGTGGTAGAAGCTGGCGCCCGTGCGGCCGTCCTCCGGATACAGGTTGTACGCCTGCCAGGTGATGTCCGGGAGCAGGAGCAGCAGGTCGGCCTGGCGGTCGTCCCGGATGGTGAACGGCACGTGGGAGCGGTAGCCGTCGGCGGTCGTCAGGACCGCCACGTAGGCGCCGATGTTCCAGTAGCTCGGGATCTGCAGCCGCCAGGAGAGCCACCAGTGGTGGCAGGAGACCGTGCGGTCGGCGGTCAGCGGCGGTGGCTGGACGATGCCGGAGAGGCGCGGGCTGGTGGTGATCTTCGCCGCGCCGTCGCCGCTGTAGTGGCCGATGCGGTAGATGTCGACGGCGAATTCCTGGGGCGGGTCCACGGTGATGTGGAAGTCGATGGACTCGCCGGGCGCGGCCACGCCGGTTGCCGTGAACCCCTTGATCTGCCGGTGCACGTCGTCGGCCGAGCGCGGGCCCGGTGGGGTGCGCGGGGCGGGGACGCGGGCGCCGCCGCCCTTGGCCGGTGCGCCGGCCTCGGGTGGGCCCGGGTCCACGTACCAGGGGACCACTCGGCCCGTGTCGTCGAAGTACGTCACCGTGCCCCGTAGCCAGGGGACGGGGCCCTGGCCGAAGGGGTCCGTCACGGCGTGGGCCAGTGCGCCCGATTCCCAACGGCGGATGTGGTGCTCCGAGCCCATGAGTTCTCCCCTCCCTCGTCCCCCGTGAGCTGTCGCAAGCCCTTGCTGCGTACGCGATCGGTCCCAGCACATCACATTACGCACGCGCTTCGTCACCGTTCGTCGCGAATTGACGAGAGTGGAAGGGGTGGCTCCGGGTGGGGAGTTGGGGGCGGGTGGGGCTGGGGGCGTGGGCTCGGGGTCGGGGGCTTGGTTTGTTCGGCGGTCGTGGGTGGTCGTGTTGTGGGTGGGCGGTCGTGTTGGGGGGTGGTCGTGTTGTGGGGGGTGGTCGTGTTGTGGGGGGTGGTCGTGTTGGGGGGTGGTCGTGTTGTGGGTGGTGATAGGGGCGTGCGTGGGTGATTGGTGTGGGGGGTCACGCGTGGGGTGGGGCGGGGCGCGGGGCTGGTCGGCGGGGTGGCGCTCAGACCAGGCGGACCGGTTTCTCCGGGCGGACGCCGAGGCGGCGGAGCCAGTCGCGGAGGGGGGCGGGGTCGCCGTCCTCCACGAGGGTGAGGACCCGGGGGGTGAGGTCGGCGGCCCGTTCGCCGTCGACGAGGAGGGAAGGGCCGTCCAGCCAGTCGAGGCCCGGGGTGGCGCCCGCCGTGTCCATCGCCGCGCAGCAGACCATCGCGGTGACGTGCTCCGCCAGCAGATCGCGACCCGTTCTGGGCGGCTGCATGGGGAACAGCGGCAGCAGACCGTCGTCCCACAGGGCCCGGTCCGGGCCTGACGCTTCGGCTCCACCGGGTGCGGTGGCTGCGGCAGCCGGGGCCGCCGCCTCCTCCCGCGCCAGCTCGGCGGTCAGAGCGGCGGCGAGGGCGGTGGACCGGACGTTGGCGATGCCGGGTTCGTCCTCGTCCCCCGCGTGCTCCTCGTCCACGGCGTCGTTGCGGGATATGGCGTCGTTGCGGGATATGAGGTGCCGGTCCGGTTCGGCGGCGGGGTCGCGGTCGTGGTCGCTCTCGCGGCCGCTGTCGCGTGCGTGAGCGGCTGCGAGGAGGCCCGGCTCGGGGTTGTCGGACGCTTCGGCGTGCGGTTCGCATCCGTGAGCGGCTTCGGCGTGCGGCCCGGAGCCGTGAACGGCTTCGGCGTGCGGCTCGTGGTGCTGAGCGGCTTCGGGGTGCGGCTCGTGGTGCTGAGCGGCTTCGGGGTGCGGCTCGTGGTGCTGAGCGGCTTCGGGGTGCGGCTCGTGGTGCTGAGCGGCTTCGGGGTGCGGCTCGTGGTGCTGAGCGGCTTCGAAGGTCGGCTCGCGGTCGTCGGCCGCTCCGACATACGGCTTGCGCGTGGCGGCGGTTTCGGCGTGCGGCTCATGGTGGTCGGTGGGCTCGGTGTGCGGCTCACGGCCGTCGGCCGTCTCCGCGTGCGGCTCACCGCCATAGGCCGTCTCTGTGTGCGGCTCACGCTCGCCGGCCGTCTCCGCGTACCGCTCACGCCCGCCGGCCGTCCCGGCGTACCGCTCATGCCCGTCGGCCGTCTCCGTGTACCGCTCACCGGCGTCGGGCGTTTCGAGGGCGTGGTCGTGGGCCGGTAGTGGGGTCGTCAGGTGGTTCAGTACGCGGGAGAGGGTGGGGCCGCCGGGGGCCGGGCCGGCGGGGTCCGTGTGGGTGCTGTCCGGGGTGTGGCGGACGCCCAGCGTGTCGAGGACTCGGTGGAGTCGGGCCGCGTCGGTGCGCCACTTGCGGTCGACGACCTCGTCCGGGTACTCGTGCCAGTCCACCGGCGACCAGTCGGGGCCGGATTCGGCGGGGCCGCCGTGGAAGAGGCGGGCGGCGAGGAGGGACGCGGCCTCGTCGACCGTGCCGGGCTCCTCGAGGAGGTCGCAGGCGGGGCGCTCGCCGAGCCGGGAGGCGAAGCCCTCGGCGAGACGGTCACGGCGGGACAGCTCCGTGAGCGCGGCGACGACACCCGCGTCCAGACGGGACGGCCAGCGGCCCATCCGCCAGGCGGGCAGCGCGACCCGGGTGAGGAGCCGGTCCCAGCCCGCGTAGGCCAGACCGACCTGTTCCTGGGCGACGATCCGCAGACCGTAATCCACGGCCTGTGCACGCTCGGCCGCCGCGGCGGCGACCCCGCGCTCCATCTCGGCCGCGTGCCCCCGGCAGCCGCGCAGGAGCAGCCGGGTCACCCAGCCGACACCGGCCAGCACGGTCCGGACGAGCGGACCGCGCGTCGGTGCGGAGGTGACCGCCACGGCGGCGTCCAGCCCGCGTACGAAACGGCGGGCCGCGGCTATGTCCGGGTGCGCCGAGGGTCCCGTACCCGCGACGACCGGTGCCAGGACCGCCCGCAGCTCACCGACCCGCATCCACCACAGGAACGGCGAGCCGATGACGAGCACGGGGGCGATGGGCGGACGGTGCCGCCGGGGGGACGACAGCCCGGAGTGCAGACCGGACGGCAGGCCGGGTGAGAGTCCGCGTGCGCCCGCCATCTCGTCGGTCCTGTCGCCGGCGGCACCGGCAGCATCGGCTGCGGAGGGGGCGGGTCGATGGGGTGTGGGGGTCGGTGGGCTGTGGGACGGGTGGGTGCGGTCCTCCAGCCAGCTGTCGCAGTCCGGGGTGAGCGCTATCCCGGAGGGGGGCGGGACGTCGAGGCGGTCGGCCAGGTCCCGGACCAGGCGGTAGAGGTCGGGCGCGGCCTCCTCGGTGATCGAGACCGTGGGGCTCACGGCGGGCCGGGCGCGGGCGACGACGAGCGCGACGCCGGCGGCGGCGAGCAGCACGAGCGCGGCGAGGCCGGACACCACCCAGCCCACCATGGACCAGCCCCGACCGGTCAGATGACCACTGGACCCGCCGACCAGCAGGACGACGGCGAAGGCCGCGGGCAGCACCGCCACCGCCAGCGCCCTGCTGCGGACGCGCAGCACGGCGAGGGCCCGGGAGCGCGCGGCCTGCGCGCCCGCCTCCTCACCACCTGCCATACCGGTCACGGCCCGACGTCCCCCCTGTTGTCCCGTGCGGCGCGACCCCGGGACGACTGCTCGTCACGTGGTCTCCACCGACTGCCCTGACGTTGCTCACTCCCCCACTGTGGCACCCACCACCGACATCGCAATGCCGGTGGGCCAAGTGCCGGAACACTTGCGCCGCACCCTAGTTGGGGCCCCGGCCGCCGTCAGCCGGATGGACCATCGCTCACTCGATGGAATGGCTTTGGGGAGAGGTGGATGACGCTGAGCAAGGATGGGGCCCCGGATTCCGACGGATTCTCCAGGGGGTTCCTGGGGGTCTCCGAGGGATTCCGCGGCCTGGGGTTCGTACCCGTTGGGGTCGCTTCGCAAGCGGATGTCGCGAAAGGGACGGATGCGCGCGGAAGGGTGTCGAGGGGCGCGGAAGGTCACGGTTGCGCGGCCGGAACGACGGGCCACCGCTCGCGCCTCGAGAGACAGCCGTCAGCCGGTCGGGCCGGGTTTGGCGACGACCGGCTGAAGGGCGAGCGGGGCTGGTTCCGGCGACGACCAGCCCCGGTTCAGGGGCGAGCGGGGCTGCTTTGGCGACGACCAGGCCCGGGACGGTCTCGGCGAGTTGGCACGACCGGTTCGGGGCCGGTCAAGCCGTCACGCCTCGGCTGCCGCCTTCGCCGCGATGTCCGCACGGTGCTGGGAGCCGTCGAGGTTGATGCGGGCGACAGCCGTGTACGCGCGGTCGCGGGCCTGCGTGAGGTCCTTGCCGGTGGCGGTGACGGAGAGGACGCGACCGCCGGCGCTGACGATATCGTCACCGGCACGCTTGGTACCGGCGTGCAGCACGTACGCGTGCGGCGCGTCCACGGCGGCGACCTCGTCGAGACCGGTGATGGGGTCGCCGGTGCGCGGGGTGCCGGGGTAGTTGTGCGAGGCCACGACGACGGTGACGGCCGCGTCGTCGCTCCAGCGGAGGGGTTCGAGGTCGGCGAGCGTGCCGTTCGCGGCGGCGAGCAGGACACCGCCCAGCGGGGTCCGCAGGCGGGCGAGGACGACTTGCGTCTCCGGGTCGCCGAACCGGGCGTTGAACTCGATCACCCGTACGCCTCGGCTGGTGATCGCCAGGCCCGCGTAGAGCAGGCCGGAGAACGGGGTGCCCCGGCGGCGCATCTCGTCGACGGTCGGCTGCAGCACGGTCTGCAGTACCTCGTCGACCAGCTTCGGGTCGGCCCACGGGAGTGGCGAGTACGCGCCCATGCCGCCGGTGTTGGGGCCCTCGTCGCCGTCCAGGGCGCGCTTGAAGTCCTGCGCGGGCTGGAGCGGGAGGACGGTCACGCCGTCGGTGATCGCGAAGAGGGAGACCTCGGGGCCGTCGAGGAACTCCTCGATGACGACCCGGCCGCAGGCGAGCGCGTGCTCGCGGGCCTGGGTGAGGTCCGCCGTCACGACGACGCCCTTGCCGGCCGCGAGCCCGTCGTCCTTCACGACGTACGGCGCGCCGAAGGCGTCCAGTGCCTCGTCGATCTCCTCGGGGGTCGTGCAGACGTACGACCGGGCGGTGGGCACGCCCGCCCCGGCCATGACCTCCTTCGCGAAGGCCTTGGAGCCCTCCAGCTGCGCGGCCTCCCCGGAGGGGCCGAACACGGGGATGCCCGCGCCGCGTACGGCGTCGGCGACACCCGCGACTAGCGGGGCCTCCGGGCCGACGACCACCAGGCCGGCCTCCAGCCGCGTGGCCAGCGCGGTCACGGCGTCGCCGTCCAGCGCGTCGACCGAGTGCAACTCGGCGACCTCCGCGATGCCCGCGTTGCCGGGGGCGCAGTGGAGTGCGGTGACAGCGGGATCGAGGGACAGCGAACGGCACAGCGCGTGCTCACGAGCACCGCTACCAATGACGAGGACCTTCACGGGCCCAGCCTAACCGGAGGCGGCGGGGGGCTTTGTGCGGGCTTCCGAGAAGCGGGATGGCGAGGGTTTGTCGGATCGTACGAAGGGTGAGGGGGTGGAGCGAGTGGGTGGGTGTGCCTGGAAGCCATCCGGGGGCGGGCAGCAGTGTTGCGGCGAAGGGCCTGCCCTTGAGCTCCGTCGACAGGGCGCAGCAGCGGCCGGGGGCGCGGCAGCCGGCACCACGTGCTGTGGAGGCCGGTCGGCAAGGTGCCGTAGCGAGCCGGGGCGCGGCAGCCGGGGCGCTGCCGTGAGCCTTGCGGCAACCCCCTTCTCCCCCTCACCCCCCGCTACTCGTTCGTGATCTCCTCGACCACCGTCGCCCCCAGTTCCCGGACGATCAGTTCGTGGCCGGAGAGGGCGGATTCGTCGAGGTCGGGGTCGTCGTCCTCGGGGGTGTCGTCCTCGGGAGAGACGGGCGAGGGCTCGGGGGGCGGTGCGGGGGCGGTGGGCGGGGCCGACTGCTGGGGCGTAGCCGGTCCTGGGGGTGCCGGTCGGGCTGCCGGGGGCGGAGCCTGGGGCGCGGCGGGTCGCGACGCCGGGGCCGGGGAGCCACCGCCGTAACCTCCGCCCACGCCGCCACCGCCGTACCCGCCACCTCCGCCGTAGGCCGGCGCGGGAGAGCCGTAACCGCCGGGGGCGCTCGGCGGAGGGGCCGAGCCGCCCGAGGTGTCGATGACGGCCTCGATCTTCCAGTGCACGTTGAACTGCTCGGCCAGCGCCGCCCGCAGTACGTCCTCGCTGCCGCTGCTCGCGAAGTTGTCCCGCGCGCCCGCGTTGACGAAGCCGATCTGCAGGGTCGTGCTGTCGAATCCGGCCACGTGCGCGTTCTGGCTGAGCAGGATCCAGGTGAAGCGGCGGCGGTTCTTCACCGTCTCCAGGATGTTGGGCCAGAGCGTGCGGGGGTCGAGTCCAGCGGGGGCCGGGTTGTAGGCGGCCGGGGACTGGGGGGCCGCCGGGGAGCCGGGCGGGGCGTACGCGGCGGGTGGGCCCGAGGGGGCGGGCGCGGCGGACTGGGGTGGCGCGGCCGGGCCGGGTGCGGATCCACCGCCGGTGGGCGCGGCCGTCGGCCATCCGCCGGGCCGACGCCCACTGCCTGCGGTCGCCGGAGTGGGCCAGGAGCCAGGGGCGGGGGCGGGGGTGCCGGGCGAGTTGGCGTCGGCGTTCGCGGGGGCGGTGGGCGCCGCCGGAGCGCCGGTCGCGGCGGCCGGGGCGGTCGGTGCGGCCTCATGAGGGGCAGCCGGAGCCCGTCCGGGGTCACCCGCGCCCGGTCCCGCCTGGCCCCCTACGGCGCCCCCGGCACCGTACGCGTCCGAGCCCGGACCGGCACCAGGACCCTGCGCAGCACCAGCACCCGGCGCACCAGGCCCGGCGCCGGAGCCAGCGCCCCGAACCGCAGCCCGGGCCGCCGCCGCCCCGCCCCCCGGCGGGGCCTGCGGGGCCTGCGGGGCCTGCGGGGCCTGCGGGGCCTGCGGGGCCATACCCATGGGCGCGGCCGCCCCCCCGTGCGCTTCGGGTCCAGGGACGTATCCCATGGCAGGGCCGGCGCCCGCGCCGGAGAAGTTCACCCCTCGCTCCAGGCGGTCCAGGCGGGCCATGACGGAGCGTTCGTCGCCGTAGGTCGCGGGGAGGAGTACGCGGGCGCAGATCAGTTCGAGCTGGAGACGGGGGGAGTTGGCGCCGCGCATCTCGGTGAGGCCCTCGTTGACGAGGTCGGCGGCGCGGCTGAGCTCGGCGGCGCCGAAGACACCGGCCTGGGCCCGCATACGGTCCAGGACCTCGACGGGGGCGTCGATGAGGCCCTTGTCGATCGCGTCGGGGACGGCGGCCAGGATCACCAGGTCCCGCAGCCGCTCCAGCAGGTCGGCGACGAACCGCCGCGGATCGTTGCCGCCCTCGATGACCCGGTCGACGACCTCGAAGGCGGCCGCCCCGTCCCCCGCGGCGAAGGCCTCGACGACCGAGTCGAGCAGCGACCCGTCCGTATAACCGAGCAGCGACGTCGCCATGGCGTACGTCACGCCCTCGTCCGTCGCGCCCGCGAGCAGCTGGTCCATGACGGACATCGAGTCACGCACGGACCCGGCGCCGGCCCGCACGACCAGCGGCAGGACGCCCTCCTCGACCGGGATCTTCTCCTTGCCGCAGACCTCGCCGAGGTACTCGCGCAGCGTGCCGGGCGGCACGAGCCGGAACGGATAGTGGTGCGTACGCGAACGGATCGTCCCGATGACCTTCTCGGGCTCGGTGGTCGCGAAGATGAACTTGAGGTGCTCCGGCGGCTCCTCGACGACCTTCAGCAGCGCGTTGAAACCGGCCGACGTGACCATGTGGGCCTCGTCGATGATGTAGATCTTGTACCGGCTGCTCGCGGGGCCGAAGAATGCCTTCTCGCGCAGCTCACGGGCGTCGTCCACACCACCGTGCGAGGCCGCGTCGATCTCGATGACGTCGATCGAACCAGGGCCGTTCCGCGCGAGGTCCTGGCAGGACTGGCACTCCCCGCACGGCGTCGGCGTGGGACCCTGCTCACAGTTCAGGCACCTGGCGAGAATCCGCGCGCTGGTCGTCTTGCCACACCCGCGCGGCCCGCTGAACAGGTACGCGTGATTGACCCGGTTGTTCCGCAGCGCCTGCTGCAGCGGGTCGGTGACATGCTCCTGCCCGATGACCTCGGCGAACGACTCCGGGCGATAGCGGCGGTACAGCGCGAGAGACGACACGCATACGAGGTTATAGGCGCCCACTGACAACGCGGACCGCCCGCCGGACGAGAACGGAAGCCCTCACGCGGGACAGGTCCCTCACCGGGCGGGACCGAGGCGAACGCCGGCGGTGCCGACGCCGAGGCGCATGAACAGGAAGAGGTTCCGTGCGCGGGCCCTGTGAAGACAGAGACCTGACCCCTTACGACAAAGACCCCTCACGCACCCGCCAGAGCCAACCTACCCTTGCTGCCTTCCGGCCCTGGGGGAGTTCAGTCAGATAGCGCCGCGTGAGGGGCTGACCCCAGCCTACCCGATCCCCAGCGCCCGCCGACCCGCCTCCCCGCCCCTCCCTCCCACCTTGATCACCGACGTCGAACGAGTTCGCAAGCACCCTCCGCCGTCATGTAATGTTCCTGGCGGAGGATTCGCCTAGAGGCCTAGGGCGCACGCTTGGAAAGCGTGTTGGGGGCAACCCCTCACGAGTTCGAATCTCGTATCCTCCGCCAGTGCCTCACCGGGCACGATGTCGAAGGGCCCCACCGCAAGGTGGGGCCCTTCGACGTTGTCCTCAGACCTCGTTGTCCTGGTTTTTGTCCACAACAGGTGTTCCCGGGGTTCCCCAGATGGCTTCGGCGATCTTCCGGGCGACGTCCTTGAGCATGGTGTCCGGCACGTGGAGGTACCGGGCCCGCATGCTCGCGGAGGTGCCCGGCTCCCACCCCATGATCTGATCAATGACCCGGGCCGGGACACCGAGCAGCATGAGCACGGTGGCGGCCGTGTGCCGGGCGTCGTGCAGCCGGGCGTTCCGAACCCCCGCGTCTTCGAGCAGCCGCTTCCAGTCGTGGTAGTCCGTGTTGGGGCTCAAAGGGCCACCCAGTGGCTTGGTGAACACGTAGTCCGACTCAGTCCACAGGTCGCCGGCCGCCTTGCGCTCACGCTCCTGTGTCTCGGCGTGTGCACGGAGCATGGCGACCAGGGGGCCCGGCAGGGGCACGGCGCGGCGGCCCGCTCGGGACTTGGTGTTCTTGGTCTCACGCCGCACCTGCACCTTGGCCGGGCAGTACCCCGCCTTCCGGCCGCACGGTGAGGCTTCCGGGCACCCGTGCTCGTACCGGGGGCGCAGACGGTTCCGGCGCAGCTTCAGGTACTCGTTGTCCAGGTCGACGTCAGACCAGCGCAGTCCGAGCGTCTCGCCCTGCCGCAGTCCGAGTGCCAGCGCCAGCATCCAGCGGGCGCTGTTCCGGCGCTTGTTGGCTTCGAGTAACAGGCACTGAACCTCTTCCACGGAGTAGGGCTCAACCTCTGATTCGTCCTCTTCCATCCGTGGCGGCTTCGCCAACGCGGCGGCGTTCTTGGCCGCGTAGCCGCGCCGTACGGCCTCCCCCAGGGCGGTTCGGGCGGTGCGGTGTGCTTGGTGAGCGGTACCGGCCTTGCGCGCCCCGTTCGCCTGCATGCGGCGGTACAGGCTTTCCAGGTGCTCGGGCTGCAAGCGGTCAAGGCGGTGCTTGCCGACACCGGGCACGAGGTGGACGCGAACGGCGACCTCGTAGCCGTCGTAGGTGTTCTCGCTGACGGTCGGCTTGGCGATGTTCTCAACCCAGTGCAACAGCCACTTCTCAACCGTCCACGGCTTGCCGGGCTGACTCGCCGAACCCGCGTCGCGCTGCTTCTCCAGCTTCTTGACTTCTTCCACCAGGTCATCGCGCGTCTTGCGCGTGATGTGTCGGCGGTAGGGGTCCCCGTTGTCCTTGTAGCCCATCGGCACGCGCGCGTGCCAACGACCGTCCGCCCCGAAGTAGATGGCGGATTCACCGTTGGCGCGTCGGGTGCCCTTCTTCTTTTTCTCTGCCACAGGCGGGCTCCTGTCCTCGGAGTCGGCAAATGAGAGCGGCGCTGCCCCGGACTGGGCAGCGCCGCTGAGAAGCTGCGTCAGGCAGCGCGGCAAGCGCTGCGGAGACGGGCGACGTAGCGCGCCGGAGCGTCCACCGGGATGCGGCGCAGGCGCCCGACGGGGACGGATTCCAGTTCTCCGGTCCGAATCAGCGCGTAGCACGTCGTGCGTCCGATGCGGAGGCGTCGGGCGGCCTCCTCAACGGTGAGCAGGACGAGGGTCGGGTCATCGGTGGTGCGCGTCGGCAGCGTGGTGATCTCGTTCAACACTCACTCCTCGTACTGATGCGAGTCAGCGATGGTGTTCAAGGGAAGGACGGGCGCTCTGGCCCGTCCTCAGAAGTCCGCTACATCCGCTACGCCGCTACATCGCAGGTCAGCGGGGGTGTTTGTGTAGCGGACGTGCGGGATGTAGCGGCTACGGCGCTACGCGGGGGTGTGGCCATAGCCGCTACATCGGATGGTTGCCGCTACAGGAAATGGGTCTCTGACCTGGGGTGTAGCGGATGTAGCGGCAGTAGCGGACCTACGGGGACGGGGGCGGGCAGTAGCGGGCCCACGCGTCTTCGAGGTCTTCGCTGTAGTAGCCCTTGAGGACCCCGCCGGCCGTGCGGATGTTGCGTGAGGCGACGGGGGTTCCGTCGGCGGTGACGTACTGGCTGAGCATCTTGGACAGGCGCCGGTTGTCGAGTGCCTTGCCGTCGAGGTCGGCCCACGGGGCGTCGTCGAGGGCGTTGAGCCGGTCGAGTACGGCGATGGTGGGCAGGCGGTCGACACCGACCATGACGTGGTCGCGGAGGTCGGTCAGCAGGCGGATGCCGATGCTGCCCTTGTCGTTGACCTGGGATGCCTTGACCAGCTCGGTGCAGGCTTCGCGGGCACGCTTGGGCCACTCGCCCCCGACCGCGTCCGCGACGGCGAGCAGGGGTTCCCACACGTCGGCGGGGCGGTCGGTGACGCCCTCGGGCATCTCCGGCCAAACTCCGGCGACCTGGTCGCGCACCTGCTCCGCCCACGTGGCGAGGCGGTCGCGCAGGGCGAACCCTTCCTTCTCGTGGATGCGCGAGCGGTAGGGCTCCGCCTTCTCGTTCCTCGCGCGCCGGCGCATGCGGATGATGACCGAACGGGTGAGGATCGTGTCGGGCAGGGAGCCGAGACCGGCGACCGCAACGGCGGTGTAGGAGGGGAAGGCCTGCACGGTCTGGTTGGCGCCGTCCCCGACGCACCGGTACATCACCTTGCCGCGCCGGTGCCCGGCGTTGATGAACCCGCGGAGCTGTTCGTTCTCTCCGGCCTTGGGGCCAAAGATGGTGTCGATCTCGTCGAACAGGATCGTGGGCCGTTCGCCGTCGACCCCGGAGACGGAGCGGAACAGTGCGGCGGCGGACGCGTCGACCGCGGCCATGGGGTTCGGTACGAGGGTTTCCACGATCTCCAGTGCCCGCGACTTCCCGGACCCCGGTTCGGGGCTGAGGAAGGCGATGCGGGGGGTGGACTCGAAGCAGTCGAGCAGGTGTGCGTGGGCGTCCCACAGCGTCACGGCGACGTACGCGGCTTCGGTGGGGAAGACGTTGAAGCGCCGGTGGAAGGCTTCCACCTCGTTGAGCAGCGCGGCGCCGTCAATGGTGGGCGGGGCGGGGGTCTGGTCGGTCATGCGGCCCGTCCTTCCTGGGGGTTGCGCAACGGGCAGGTGGCGCGGTGGGAGTCGTGATCGGCGGCGAGGGCGAGCACGCGTCGGATGCCGACGGCGGAGCGGTCGCGTCCGCACGCGCACCACGACGTGGCGGTGGGGATGGCGCCGCGACCGGGCGCGCTGATGTGCAGCCACGCGATGGCGCGGCGCCCGTCGTCGCCGTGGCGGTCAGGGCCAAGGGCAGTGCGGACGCCTTCGGCGACGCCCTTCGGGTCGCCCATGGCCGGTGCGGGCGAGGCGAGTTCGGCGACGTGCCCTCCGCTCACGGGGGGCTGGCCTTCCAAGGGGGAGGATCGGGGGGCGTTCATGCCGCCTCCCGGGGCCGGGCCTTGCGGATGGAGCTGTCCAGGGCGCTGCGGATCGTGGCGCGGCACTCGGCCGCGGTGAGTCCCCGCCCCTCCCCCGCCCCTTGGAAGGCCTCTTCCACCACGTGCCGGGGGATGTCGCCCCACGCGACGAAACGCCCCACCTTGAAGGCGCACCGGTTGAGTGTGGTGTTGCGCTGCTTGTCCGGTGCGGCGGACACGACGGCGCACTCGGCTTCCAGTGCGGACAGGGCCGCGCGGCTCCCGTCGACCGCAGGAAGCCTCAGCGGGCCCGCAGAGCGCACGGGGGCGGGTTTCAGGATGGTTTGCAGCCATTCGGGCAGCGGAGCCGCCACAGAGCCGCTGACGGCTTCATATGCTCCGGCGTCAGTGGTGCTGCCCGCGGCGACGACGTAGCCGCCCCATGCACGGGTGTCGACCAACTCACCGATGGTTCCCGCCGTGTTGGCCAGCCGGACACCTCCCGGGGCGGTGAAGTACAGGTGCGTCCCGCCGCTCGCGGTCCGCACCCGGTACGTGTCGGGGACGGCGTGACCGGCGCGCTCGCAGAGCGCCTCAAAAGTCGTCGCGCCGCACGGCGCGTCCGCACTGCCCTTGGTCTTGGGCATGTCGAGGTCGACGACGACCAGCCCGGACGGGCCGGTGGCAATGCCGATATTGAACGCGTCGGCCGACCAGGCGGCGCGGATGCGCTCGGGGTCGGTGGTGGCGCGCTGTTCCCACTTCACGTGTCCGCCGGCGCACGGGCCGGTGCGGGGGCACGTGGCTTCGCCGTGGAGGGCGGGCCGCTTGGTGCCGGGACGGAGGGGGAAGACGTGCCAGCCGCGGGCGGCGGCTTCCAGGGCCGCCGCGAGGGGGTCTCGCGGGATGGTGTGGGCATGGGTCATGCTGGGGGTTCTCCTGATCTCTTGGAGGGACGGGAGGACCGGGGCGGGCGCAGGCTTTGGAGAGACGGCGCCCGCCCCGGGCGTACCTAGGCGATGTCCAAGGCGAGTTGGGCCGGAACGGGGGCCGCAGCTTCGGGTGCGCCGACGGCGAGCAGCGTGCGGTAGGCGAGAGCGGCCTGATGAATGACCACACCGTTGCCGAGAATCTTGAGCTGATCGGAGCGGGACAGGCCCAGGTCCTCGCCGGTCACCCAGCCGGGATCGGCGCCCATCATCCATTCCACGAACGCCGGGGACAGGCGGCGGTTGCCCTTGGTGCCCGGCTCGGTCGGTTCCGGCGCCGACCGCCCCAAGACCGCCTCCCAACGCCGGATGGCGGGCCCGTAGTCGGTGCCGTTGGTGGCCACCCAACACCCGTCCAGCCGCACGGCCTGACCGGGCAGGTAGTAGTTGCCCGCCGTGTCGCGCTGGTTGGGGCCGCCGTGCGGCCAGTCGGACGCCTTCGGGGTGGGCAGCAGATTGACCACCACCTCGTTCAGCGGACGCGAGTTGGTCCCTACGAGGTTGGAGGCGCCGGACTTCCAGTCGCGTGCCGCAGGGGTGGGCAGCAGCGTCACCGCAGTACGCAGGTTCATCCCGCCCTGCCGTTTGGGCGAGGTTCCGGGCCCGCCGGTGCCGTCGGCGGCGGCCGGGGTGGGCAGCAACCTCAGCCGTCCGTCGGGGGCAGCAAGAACACCACTTCGTCCTCCAGCGTGGGCCCGTGCCCGCCCGCCTTGCGCTTGTCCGGATGCTGCGGCCCCCCATTGCGTCCCAACTGCGAGGTGGGGGTCTTCAGCAGCGGGATACGCGACGGCGAACCAGCGATCGCGCCGGTGGCAGGCTCCGACTTCGGGATCTCCAGCGCGTAGGCACATCCACCGCGCGTCGTACCCGATCGCGGCCAGGTCGGCGGCGACGACGTCCAGTCCCCGGGAGCGGAGGGCGGCGACGTTCTCCAGGAAGACGAGTCGGGGTCGAAGGTGGCGAACGGCTTGGGCGATGGTTTTCCAGAGTCCGGAGCGGTCACCGGCGATCCCTCCCCGAGGTCCGGCGTTGGAGATGTCCTGGCAGGGAAAGCCGGCGGTCAGTGCCGCCGGGCGCGCCAGCGAGGCGGACAGGGCGGCCCAGTCGACGGCGGTGATGTCGCCGAGGTTGTGGACACCGGGCAGGCGGGCGGCGAGCAGCCGGGACGCGGCCGGGTCCTTCTCGCCGACCATGACCGTGGGCAGGCCGGTGACGGCTTCCACGGCCTGGTCAAGCGCACCGGAGCCGGTGCACAAGCTGATGTTGCCGCCCTCCGGCGGCACGACGGGGTGATGGGCCATGCTGAGGGTTCTCCTGATCTCTTGGAGGGACGGGAGGACCGGGGCGGGCGCAGGCTTTGGAGAGACGGCGCCCGCCCCGGGCATAGCTAGTACTGGTCGCGCAGCTCGCAGAAGTCGCAGTCACAGTCGTCGGGGTGCGGGCAGTCACAGCTGCACGGATGCCCGGCGCCGACGCAGTAGCACTGGCACATGCCCTCCCCGCACGGCTGTTCGTCCTCGTCGTCGCTCATGTCGTAGCCGAGCGGGCTGAGGGCTGAGAGGACCTGGTCGAGGGCTTCGGCAAGGCGCTGTGCGCGGCTGATCGCGACGCGCGTCGTCTGTACTGCGGACGATGCGGCCTGGTCAGGGTCCTTGCCCCCGTCCACGGTGAGCCGGTCGGCCCGGTGTGCGTCGGTCACGGGCACAAGCGCCTGCGTGATGGCCTGAGGCAGCATTCGTGACAGGTGCGCAAGCGTCCCGATCAGGCTGTAGGCGTCGCTGGGGTACTGCCAGTCCGCCCCGGGCGCGCGAGTGCAGTGGTTGATGGCGCGGACGGCTTCGGCGGCTTTGGCGGCCAGGGATACGGGACTCTCCAGGTGGCTCATGCGGCGCTCCTGTCAGGTGTGGAAGTAGTTGCGCTTGATGACTGCCTTGCGGATGTTGACCGTGGTCGCGCCCTTGTGACCGCTCGCGCTGAACACCTGCACGGCCACCCACCCGCCGAAGATGACGGCGGCGAGGATGACGAGCTGGGTGATGAGCGCGGTCAAGGCGGTGATGAACGCGGTCAGCAGGAGCAGCCCGCCGCACACGGCGGCGAACCCGACGCCCCCGAGCGCGATGTTCACCGCCGCGCGGGAGACGGGCGGCTTGTGCGTGACCGGCTCGGGCTGCACGGGGGTGATGGCGTAGCCGGTGACGATCCGTCCGTCGGGCAGGACGACGCTCGCCACCGTGGGGATGTGGCCGGGTTGCACGGGCATGAGGGGCGCCGTGTGCGCGGGCGGGATCGGGGTGGGGTGGTGGATGTCCATGGCCGCCGTGTCGTACGTGGCCGGGAGACGAGTGGATTCGTTCACGGTCGGGGCCTCCTGTCAGCCGAGGTCGTTGAGGGCTTCGGCGCCCGCCTGCACGAGGTTGTGGATGGGCTCGTACGCGCCGGTCCCGGCCGCGAAGAACCCGAACAGGAACAGCACGATGGCCGCGCCCCCGCTGGCGGACTTGGTCTTGACGGCGAAGGCGGAGGCGGCGCCGAACAGGAGCACGGCGGAGATGTTGAGGATCATCGGAGTCCTTCGGGTCAGGGGGTGTCGGTACCGGCGCTGTAGATGCGGGCCCAGCGGTTGTAGAGCCAGCGGCCGACGCGTATGCGCTTGCCGGTGGCGCGGCAGCGGCGGCAGTCCTTGCCGCGCTTCATGCGGCCCTTGCGGTCGGTCTTCAGGGCGTGACCCATGCCGGAGCACTTGCGGCAGTCGCCGAATGGGGAGGCCGCGCACAGTCCGACGTAACCGAACGTGACGGCGAGTAGGCAGGCGATAGCAAGGAGGATGGGGGTCATGGAGGGCCCTTCCAGGCGGGTTTCAGGGGTTTCCGCAGGTGGGCCGCTGTCCGCTAGCGGCCTGATCAGAGCTGGTTTGGGGCGCTAGCGGGGCCGCTAACGTTAGCGGGGCGTGGCGCTATCGTTAGCGGCCCCGGACGGTCAGCTCGCGTCCCGCTTTCCGTCACGCTCCGCAATTGCGGTGGTGATGTGGGAGCGGTCGACACCGCGCCGGTTGACGACCTTGCCCTCTACCCGGCGGCCGACCTGGATGGTGGCGATGCCGTGCGGCTTGAGCGCGGCGGCGAGGGCGTCAGGTTCCCAGCCGTCGTAGACCTCGGGGCGCAGTTCCGCGAGCCGGGCTACGACCGTTTCGGACCACGCCTTGGTCTCCTTGGCGGGGACGACGGCGAGGATGTCGGCGAGCAGGTCGTAGGCGGGGCCGGTGACCGTCTCGGGTGCCTCCCCGAGCGCGTGCCCGGACAGCAGTCCAGCCTTCTCGCGGGCAGTGCGGGCACGGGAGGCGATGGCGTCGGCGGCGAGGGCGTCGACGTAGACGGAGGCGACGATCCGGGCGTCGGCTCCCTCGCCCACGAAGTAGTGGATGCCCTTGTCACCCCAGGCGAACATGGTCGCCCGCACCCCGCGCTTGTAGGCCGAGGTGCCGAGAACCATGTCGTTCTCGGTCTGCCCCATCACCTTCAGGCACCACCGGGCGCCGGCGTTCGCGCTGATGCCGGTGGGCAGCGACTTGGCGTCGGGGCGCTGGGTGGCCAGCAACAGCACGATCCCGGTGGCGGGGCCGCGCTTGACCAGGTCGGTGGCGATCTCCTCGAACTCCTTGCCGTGCTCGGGGTGCTCGAACAGCACCTGGCACTCATCCACCCCGACCACGATCGGGTGCAGCCCCAACGACCGCTTGTCTGCGAGCGGGCTGGTCACCTTCGACTCCGGGCAGATGTCCCGGGGAAGCGAGCGGATCACCTTGGTACGGCGCCGCAGTTCCTCGCGCAGCGCCCGGAAGTCGGCCAGCGCGTAGCCGATCGCTTCGTCGTCGTCGCCCGCGGCATGGCGGTGGGAGACGGCGTTGCCGACCGGGTCGAGGTCGCCGGTTCCCTTCATGTCGTAGGTGTGCAGCTCCGCCCGCGGGTCCAAGGCGGCGATGAGCAGCAACAGCCGCAGAAGGAACGTCTTGCCCATGCGGGGGATGGCGCCGATGACGCCGGCGATGTACATGAGGGTGACCTCAACCCAGCGTCCGCGCTGGTCGGTGCCGTAGGCGACCGGCTTGAACAGGTCCACCGAGCCTGTCTTGACCAGCGGCCACGCGGGCTTCTTGGCCTGGTTCATGTCCTGGTCACCCACCCACAGCACGAGCCGCCCGGTGTGCTCGTTCGGTACCGCTTCGGGCCACACACAGCCCAGCGGGCGCCGCAGACCGGACGCCAGGCGCTCGCGCCGCTCGATGATGTCCGTGACCGTCACGCCGTAGGGGAGGTTGCCCTCAGCGCGCCAGCCGGGCCCGTCGCGGGTGATGGGCGCGGTGAACTCGAACCCGTCCCGCCCCTTGCCCTGTGCCTGGTTGATGGCGGGAATGCCGAGCGAGCCGAGCGCGCGCAGCACGATGTCACTGGTGAGCTTGACCGCCTTGGGCAGTTCCACCGCGCGGTGGATGACGGGTGCGTCCGCGCGCCGTCCGGCCGACCCAAGCGCCATCACCAGCGCGCTCACCGACACCGCTTGCAGCCACGCGGGGGCGAGGACGTAGATGGCCAGCGCGGAGCCGAGACCGACGAACAGCGCCAACACGGCTACGAGGGTGCGGAGCCGGACGCGTCCGTCGCGCTGCCTGGACAGCTTCAGGTACTCGGCGGCGTCCTCGCGGCGGACGGCGGCGAGGCGGACCGGCTCTCCCTCGCGGTCGGCCACCCACCGCATGCTGCCGCCGACGAACCGGGCGGCACCGGTCGGGGCCTGCAAGGCGAGCCGGGCGGCGTAGACCGGGGCACGCAGCGCGTGGTACCCGGCGGTGTGGGCGTAGTGGCGAGCCACCCACGCCGACGCAGTGCGCAGCTCCGCAACCGACTTGAGCCACACCGGGACGACCGCCCGGCGCCGGGCGCCCGCGAGTCGACCGAGGTAGCCGGGTCCGGTAGCGGTCGGGGCCGACTGGTCGACCATCACGGGCGCGGTCGGGTCGGCCGACTCGGCCCCCGACCGACCGGTGTTGAAGTCGGCCGACGGGTCGGGGGCGGGCCGGGGGGCAGGGTCGGCCAATCCGGTACGGGCTGAGCGGGCCTTGTCGATGTCGACCACGTCCGCCCGCGTGTCGGGGCCGGAGTCGGCGGCCATCTCGGCTTCGAGCCGGTTGAACAGTTCGTTGTCGTCGTCGGGGTGCTTCACTGAGACGTCCTTCCTGAGCGGAGGGGTGAGCGGGCCCGGTCGTCGCTGTAGGAGGTGAGCGGCCGGGCCCGTACAAGGTGATGGTGAGCGCCCTACCGGGCGGTAAGGGGTACAGTCCGTACCCCTTCGCGGAGGGGGAGTGTTCCTACCCCTTGCGTGATCAAGCGGCGCGCTGTTCGTCGGGGTATGCGCAGGCCACGCACGTGCCGAGCGAGGTCGGCAGGCAGTAGCTGTAGGTGATCCGGCACTCGGGGCAGGTGCGGCGGGCGAGCATCGCCAGCGCTAGCGCGCCCCACTTGCGCGACGTCATCGGCCGTACCGGCTTGGCGAGGTCGACGCGGTAGAGGTAGGCGACCAGCGGCGGGCGCCGGTGCCGCCCGCGCATGACCTGAGCCGCCACCGGCTGACCGCCCGGACGCAGACCGAGCGCCCGCAGTCCCCGGCGGGTCGCGTAGCCGTCCGGCGCGCACCGCCACGGGTAGGTCGGTATGCCGTAGCGGTCGCCGTCCGGGTCAAAGAACGCAGCACGGGCCACCATCAGGCAACCCGCTTCCACGCGGCCCGAAGACGGACCTCGGATGCGGAGTGGCCGGCCGCACGGAACCGAGCGGACATCTCCCTGTAGGACAGGGCGGGCGTCTCACTGTGACGGATCTCGTCGACCAGCGCGTCAAGCTGAGCGTCCGTGAGGGCGGGCCCGGTCTCCAGCGCGAGTGAGGAAACCGGCTCGATGGGCCCCCACACGGGCAGTTCCCACGCGGGTGTGACGCCGGGCGTGACGCGGGTCGTCACGCTGGTCAGCGCCCTGCCAGTGTCCTCACCGTCACGCGCCGACTCCAGCGTCGACCACGCCCCCGCGAGGGTCTGAGCGGTCTTTGCCTGGACGCGCGCGACGCGGGCCCCGGCTTCCGTCACGGCTGTCAGCCGCGTCTCCTCGGTGGCCGCTTCCGCCCGCAGCCGCGCACGGGCAACGGCCGCTTCATCACGGGCCTCTTGCTGGATACCCCGGATCGCACCGAGCGCGGCCGGGGTGAGCGCAGTCCGCTCCCACAATCCGTGAACCAGCCACAACGCCTTAGCCGCCAGCGGAAGCCAGGCCACGGCCAGCCACGCGCCCACGGAGTGGTCGGCGGTGAGCGCGTGGGCGACCAGGACGCCGGTTGCGACCAGGCCGAAGAACCAGCCGACGGCGGTGACGGTGCGGCTGTGGTCGCCCTGAGCGACCAACCGGCGCTCGTAGGCGAGGGTGGCCAGCCATCCACCGTCGATCCCGAGACCGACGACCAGGGCGACGGGCCACGGCACGGCCGTACCCAGCCACATCAGCACAACGGCCAGGGTGAGGACCATGGACACCGCCGTCATCGCGACGGCGGGAAGAACGGTCTTGCCCCTCATGCCGCTTCCCCCGTCCCCGCCCGGTGACCGCGAACGGAGCGCAGGAACGGCACCGTATGGGTCAGCGCGTCGGCGTAGAGGGCGTCCCAACCGGCGATCTCGTCGCCGTCCTCTGCCAGCTCGTTCAACTCCGCGAGCACCTCGCGGGCGACGTCAAGGCGGGCACGGCGTTCGTTGGCGCTCTCGCGCCGCAGCGGACTGCGGAACAGCTCGATGTCCAGCCCGAGCGGCTGTTCGTCGAAGGGGTAGGCCAGCTCCGCGCACTCGTCTGCGGTGACGACCTGGTGATGACCGATGTAGCTACGCATGGCAGGACTCCTGACAGCGGAGGGACGGGAAGACCGCCGGGGCGGGCGCAGGCTTTGGAGAGACGGCGCCCGCCCTGCGGCGGAAGGGAAGGGGCAGACCTGCACCCGGCGGGGCCGGTTGAACAGGTTGATCAGGCCGTGGAATCTCAGGAGGTTGATTCCACGACCGCGCGGAGGATGTCGGCGTGGTCGAACGCGAGCGGCGGCAGGTCGCGCAGGGGCCACCACTGGGCGTTGGTCGCGTCATCACCGGCCTCGACGATCGTTCCGGGGATGACGGTCAGTTGGTAGGCAACGGTGACGTACCTGCCGCGCGGGTCACGGTCGGGCTGGTCGAACGTGCCGATCTGGTCCAGCTCTTCCGGCGCCGCGTGCACGCCAGCCTCTTCGGCGAGCTCACGGACAGCGGCGGCACGACTCGTCTCACCGGGGTCGACGTAACCGCCGGGCAGCGCCCACTGGCCCTTGAACGGGTCCCAGCCACGCTCGATCAGCAGAACGTACCCGTCGGTCGTGGTGACGACGACGTCGGCGGTGTAGCGGATGGTCTCGAAGGTCTCGGAGACAAACGTGCGCTCGGTCATGGGAACTCCTGAATCGGAAGGCTGGAAGCCGGGGCAGCCGCAGGCGTGTTGGTGAGACGGCGACTACTCCGGAACGCTGTGGACACCGTGGCTCCGGCTCCCCTCAACCCCGTCCGTACGGGACAGCTCCGCAGAGCTCCCGGACGGACAGGGCGAGCAACCGGCGCGGCGCTAGCCGCCGCGATTCGGTGGAAGGCGACCGGTCGTCCGCGGCACTCCGAGGTACTCGCGGACCGGGGATGGAGCGGCGCCGCCGTGCCGGTCGATCACGGCCGCGCCCATCGCTTTCGTCGACTCACTGCTACTCCTTCAGACCTCTGAACAGGGGATACGCACTGCAAGGGGGACCTTGTCCCCACTCTCCGGCCGTTGCTCGCGGTCACCGGGCCACCTCGCCAGTACGGGCCTAAGCCCTGTTCCACCTGGCCTTTAGCGGGATTGCAGCGTCCCCGCCCTGTGCGTTCGTGCACTCGATCGGCCCGCCGAAGCGGCCCATCGAGAGGAACATGTATTACGTGTTCCTCATCTTGCAAAGGAGGGCTCGCCCCGTCAAGCCCTTCGGCTGTTTGGAGTTCGCGCGGCCCTCGCGCTCGATGTACCTACAGAGTGGCGGCGCCGACGACGACGCTCGACTTCGCACCTGTACGACCTGGGTCGTTCTTAGCTAGCGTGAAGTCGTACCAAGTCGTCCCGAGCGAGCGGAGGTTGGACGTGGCGAACGAGCGACTGCGCGGCGCGATAGTCGACTTGGGCCTGACCCTCGATGAGGTCGCTGAACGTCTCGGCGTCGCGGCCAAAACAGTCGAACGCTGGATCAACGAGCCTGACCGCAAGCCATATCGCCGCTTCCAGTACGCGACCGCCTCACTTCTGAAGTGCGAAGTCTCGTACCTCTGGCCGGACGAACGGACATCGGCCGAAGTCACAGCCACCGGCCACGCGGAGTTGGTCAGGCTGTATCCCCACCGGTCCGTCGTGATGCAGACCCTTTGGACGAACCTGTACTCCAAGGCGACCCGCCAGTTTGACCTACTGGTGTACTCGGGGTTCTGGCTCACCGAGGATGCGACGTTTCACCGCATCGTGAAAGAGAAAGCGGCCGACGGAGTACCCATCCGCTTCATTCTGGGAGAGCCCACGTCGCCGGCCGTGGCCGTTCGCGGCGAGGACGAAGGGATCGGCGCGGCGATGGCGGGCAAGATTCGAAACGCCCTCATCAACTACGGCCCGCTCTTCGGTCTCCCCGGTGTCGAGTTCCGCTTGCACGGCACCACGCTCTACAACTCGATCTACCGGGCCGATGACGAGATGCTGGCGAACGGCCACCTTTACGGGGTCGGCGCCTACATGGCCCCGGTGCTGCACCTACGGCGCGTACCGGGCGGCGAACTCTTCGATACCTACGCTGAGAGTGTTGAGAAGGTGTGGGAGTCGGCCCGCCCGGTCTCCTCACCCGCCGATTGGGAAGGCACACACTGATGAGCCGGATCGACTACTTCCGCGACCCGAACGCACCAAAGGCCAACTCGGTGGTCCCCTCGGTGACGGCGGTGGTCCGCGACGATGCGGGGCGCCTGCTGCTCATCCACAAGACGGACAACGACCTTTGGGCCCTGCCTGGTGGCGGCCACGATATCGGCGAACGTATCGCGGACACCGCCGTTCGTGAGGTCCGGGAAGAGACCGGCATCGACGTTGAGATAGACAACATCGTGGGGCTCTACACCGACCCTCAACACGTGTTGGCGTACGACGACGGCGAGGTCCGGCAACAGTTCTCCATTTGCTTCCGGGCTCACATGGTCGGCGGTTCCCTGCGCACAAGCAGCGAATCGAAAGAGGTCCGCTGGATTGATCCGGCGGACCTTGACGGGCTGGACATCCACCCTTCGATGATGCTGCGCATCCGGCACGGTCTCGATGACGCGCGGCGAGAGCCCTACCTCGGCTGACCGCCAACGGACGCGTCCGCCATCCGGTCCCCGACGCGCTTCGACGCTGCATGGATCTCGGGGGCCGCGCGTTGGATGAACCGGCCAACGATCGTGTCCGGGCCGTATCGCTGCACAATCTCATCCAGCCGCTCAACCGGCGTGGTCTGCGTCCCGTCCGGCGTCGTCGTCATGTCGCAGTAGATCAAGGCGTCGACCAGGTCGGGGCGCTCTAGCTCGAACTCGCCCTCAAGTTCCTGCCGAAGTCCGCGTTCCTCTGCTTCCAGCAAGGCACAGGAGTGATGCGCCACTAGACGAACAACCCGTTCGTCCGCGCCTTCCTGTTCCCTGAGGAACCGCGCACCGTCCAAGGGATGGAAGCCCGTGGCGGCAATGGCCGGCGAGTAGCCGATGTCATGCAGCACTGCGGCGGCTTCCAACAGTTCCGCATCGTCTCCCAGGATCGGGCGCAGGGAGCGAGCGCGCTTGGCCACCCCGAGTGAGTGCTCCCACCGGCGCGGGAGCGGATCGGCAAGCAGCGATTCGGAGAGCGTGTACGCCCACTCAGTCAGTCCCATGGCGGCCAAGACTACGGCCGGACGGTGGGAGTCGGGAGAGCACGCACGGTGCGCCCCTTACCGTGCACGGTGGCGAGCAGACCGCTTCCCTCCATCTGCGCCAGAACACGACGCACGGCGGTCCGGGACGCGCCGAACCGCTCGCACAGCTTCGCTTCGGACGGGTACGCGTCCCCTACCGAAAGTGAGTCCTCGTTGATCACGTCCGTCATGCGCTCCGCGAGCGACCGGCGGTCGCCTCCCCGGACCACTCGCCACCCGATCCCGGGAGCGGACTCGACAACCCCGTCAGCTTCGAGAACCTTGAGCGCGCGGCGGATCGTGTTCCGGGAGACGCGGTTCGAGTCCATCAGGACGGCCTCTGACGGCAAGGTGTCGCTAACCTGCTCCGCCTGAATCTCGCTTCGCAGCGTCTCCGCAATGATCAGGTAGGTTCCGCGCGGACTGGCCTCCGGCACCTCGGCTCCCCTCTCGTCACCCCATCGCTTGACGCCAAGGATCCCATGGCGGAGCAGCATCCGCGTATGCCTACCCTCACCACCACTCCCATTATTGCCTGTCGGCGGTTTGCACTCCTTCAACAGAAGGGGGTGCTCCATTTACGGATGACGTTTCCCCGTCGGTGGACGTCTCCCCACTCAACGCGATTCCATCAGGCAGATACACCTCGTCGATTGCATCGCGCGGCGGCACCACGAGAGCTTCCGGAGCGTATTGCGCGTGGACATGCCTCAAATATTCCATGGCCTGTTCAACCGATGGGTCGTGATCGAAGTGGTCCCTGAAGTACTGAAGACGCCCCTTACTCTCTTCGATCAAGTCAGACCAAGTCTTCACCCACACTCGGATTGAGGCCTCACCCTCCGACAGATCCCACGCACATCCGCGAGGTTTGTCTTTTTGTCGGGTTTCAGCCCGAACCATCCTGTTCATTTCTGAAGTGACCAGCCAGAAATCCCACTCTACGCGGACGTCAGCGAATTGCGGGTCTTCACTAACCGCTAGAGCATAGCTCTTAATCTGCTCCAGTTCCTTACCTGTCACCTTAACCTTCGGCGCCTTTAGTTCTACAACCAGATGCTGCCTCCTGTCGTGCTCCTTCCGCGATCTGGAAAGCATGAGGTCAACGATCCCAACGGAGCCGTCCTCCCTGCGCACCGGAGCCGGAGTCTGCTCTTCTCTCCCCAGGGCCTTCAAGTGTCGATTGAGGACCTGGTCAAGCGATTTGTCACTCACCAGGAGCTGATAATGCTCTCCAAAGATCCACGTTTCATTTTCTAGGATCTTATGCAGTTCCGTTCGCTCCTTTACGAGCCTTTTTGCTTCAGTATCGAAAACCATGTGCGATAACGCTGCGAGGAAGTCGAGACGGTCGGCAACGCTGCTCGATGCCTTGATGATGCTAGAGAGGCTGGTTCGGTTGAGGAGACGATCCAGCTCGGACTTGTCGTCTGAACTTAGTCGGAACACCTCGCCAAGGATCTTATTGACGTGACCCGGCTGATGCTTCACAGATTCGCGCAGCAAGGCCAGGGTTGCCCTTTGATGCTTGGCCGGCCGTGGCATGTGACGCTGAATCGTCGTGGCAACGATATCGAAAGTCTCGCGCTCAACTTTCTCTGCCTCTGTTTGAGGCTGGTCATGATAGGGATAGAGGCCATCATCTTTCCACTTATCGATAATCTCGTGACGGCGCTCCACCGCACGTGACTTGAAGTGGTCTCTCAACTGCTGGCGAGTGACGGAAAGAAGTGAGGCGACCGGTCCATCCGAGGCCTCTCCCAACAAGAACTCATTTGGATGATCCGGCATGCCCCGCCACAAAACGTAGGCAGTGAAATCAAATCCCGGTGCCTGTATCCGCACCTCGGTGATATCAACCGTGACGCCTTCTGCGTCACACAGGTGCAACTCGCGATCCACACGCATGTCCCACTCGATGATGCGCAACACGGCGGTCTCGCCCTGTTCATCGTGAGCGAATTCTAGGTTGTACGAAGTCTCCTTCTGAACGGCCGCTTGTGGGTCAACCCGTTCACCATCAAACTCGATAACGATTTCTGGATACATGGCTAGGTACGGAGCAAACTCAGTCGTGATCTGAGTGCGAGCCCTATCGACCAAGAGCTTATTTAGAACCGAAGATTGACGCCCCCACGCTTCGACGACGGTTCCGGTTTCTTCGCCAGTGGGCTGGGGGTCCCCGATTTGGAAATCGTTCCTGGAGGCATTGTGAGCCGAAATGATTGTCTTCTGACGCCCGTCAATCCCGTCAGCAACTGTTGTCCAGCGAATGAATGCACCCAGAGCGAATGCGCGCAGACGCCCATGTCCGGCCTGACCATGCAATGGCCTTCCAAGTGCCTGAGAGACACGCGCACCCTTTTTCCAGGAGCCACCAATGCGATCGAACGTCGCGTCGCAGGCTTCAGGCGTGATTCCTGTTCCATCGTCGATAACGACGATCTTGTCTACGCTGTCGGTGGGGGACCGCTCGATCACAACACGCACAAGTCGCGCGTCGGCGTCCAACGCGTTCCAGATGAGCTCCTTGACTGCGCCTACCGGATCGTGCTCCCTTGCCAGACGCTCAACGTGGTCTTCAGCCGCTTCCAGGTGCACTCGTCGCATGACACCATTCTGTCAACTACTCGTAACACTTGGTAGTAGGCGTGCATCGATGCTGCTGCCTCCGAGCAGGTGGCGCCGCCTCGTTCATCGAACCTCTCGTTGTCCTGGTCTTTGTCCAGTGCCCTGACGGACGCCACCGTTCACTGTCGTACGCGCACCTCGTCTGACCTGCCCAGTGAACCCCCACGGACGTCCCCGTACGGCCATGCGGACAGTTGGAAAGCGTGTTGGGGGCAACCCCTCACGAGTTCGAATCTCGTATCCTCCGCCAGTGCCTCACCGGGCACGATGTCGAAGGGCCCCACCGTTCGCGGTGGGGCCCTTCGACGTGCGTGGTTGCAGTTTTAGGTTGCAGTGCCCGGTTACCGCCCGTTGAGGACGGCCCGGCACACGCGGCAGTACATCGCCGCGTACCGCCCGTACCTGCGCATCAGCTGGCCGCACCCGGCGCACGGCCCCAGCTCCCAAGTCGGGCATCCCAGCGCGGCGGAGGCGGCGGCCCGCTCGACCGGGGTGATCCGCACCGGACCACGAGAGCCCTGCACGGGCATGCGGGGAAGAGTGATGCCGCCCGTCGGCTGGCCGAGGTCGCGGACGGGCCGGGCGTCGCTGACGAACCAGCCTTCTTCTCCTGCCCGGCATGTGCGGTCGATCTCCTGCTCGGCGAAGGTGATCACGTCGTCGTCCTCCTCGGCCGATGCTGGGGGAAGAGGCGTCCGTTCACCGACGATCTCCTCCCACAGCGTGCGGTCGCCCGCCGACACCCACATGTGCCGACCGGCCCGGCCCTTGCCGCGGCTGGGCACGTAGACCGGGACGCTCTCCCCCGTGGCGCTCCGCAAGACCAGGTCTTCGATGTGGACCGGCTTCTTCTCGGGCACGCACAGCGCGGGCACGAACCAGTCGGCGTGAACAGCGCCACAGTGCCCGGCACCCTCACTGACGAGGCAGTGACGGTCGCTGCTCGGTACGCACTTCCAGACCTCGAGGTGGCGGTATCCCCCGCGGACAACCATCTCCTTGCCGCCGGCGATGTCCTTCCACGGCATGTCGTCGACACGTGCCCACGGCGCTCGGTCGATCAGGGACGCTGTCCAGTCCTTCGCTACCCAGAGCGGTGTGATGCCGTGCTCCACGGCGTTGACCGAGCGGCGGTGCACGCTGCTGGGGCTGAGGTGGTGGTACTGGATCTCCCAGCCGATTCGTATGCCGCTGGGCCCGGTGACGACGGCGTCGGTGACGCCCCGCCGGTTGGCTACGGGAACCTCAGCCTCGGAGTCCAGGCCGTGCCTGGCGGCGGTCTCGACGACACGTTCCTTCGTGGCCTTGTGCTGTGCGCTCTCCGCGGGGGTCGGTTTGTGTGTGACCGGTAGGTGAGAGGCAATCAGGGGCCTTCGGCCGCCCACCCGGCCTCGGCGGATGAACATCCACGGAGACTTCCCGCCCGTCTCCGACTCGCACTGTCGACCCTCGTGGTGCGCCAGGCATTCGAGCAGTCGCGGGTCCCGGCCGGTGACGCTCGCGGTGATCTCGCCGAGCAGCTCCGGACGGCCCGGATGCCCGAGATCGGGTAACGACAGATTGATCTCTATGCCATATCCGGTGTGCCACACCCCGTTAGCCATTCCTCCACGATAGGAACGTCCACTGACACTCAACAGGGCGCATACCAGGGGGACATGGTGGGCTAGCCCGTTGGCACGGCCCTGCAGCGGTATCAATGGGCGGGCAGACGATCGCTGACCACGGTCTCGGGAGCACAGGGGTGGGGTAGCAAGTGACTGATCAGTCGGTATTCGTCCTGGGGAGCGATCTGCAGGCCCTGGAGCCGGCCGCATTTGAGACTGAGGCGGAGTTCCAGGAGCTCCTCGCACGCCACCCGCGGGTGCTGGATTTCGGCTCTCTGGCCGATGGCCAACCGTTGCGGCTGGTGCTGGTGGCGCGGGAGATGGGTGTTTCGACGAGTGCGGAGAGCAGTCCGGCCTACTGGCTGGACCATCTCTTCGTCGACGCCGACGGAGTGCCGACGCTGGTGGAGGTCAAGCGGGCGAGCGATACGCGCATCCGCCGCGAGGTCGTGGGTCAGATGCTGGATTACGCGGCGAACGGAGCGCGTTACTGGCCCGGTCCGCTGCTTCAGCGTTCCTTCGAGGAGACCTGCGTCGCGGACGGCCGATCGCTGGACGAGGCGTACGGGGAACTGCTCGGCGAACGCTCCCCGGAAGAGTTCTGGTCGATAGTCGAAGAACGGCTGGCCGCAGGGCAGATGCGGCTGCTGTTCGTCGCGGACCGGATCCCGCTGGAGCTGCGGGCGATCGTCGAGTTCCTGAACCGGCAGATGCGGCAGACCGACGTGTACGCGGTCGAGCTGACTCAGTACCGAGGCCACGGTGACCTCCGCGTCCTCGTCCCGCGCATCCATGGAGAGGTCGCCACGGCAGCGAAGTCCCCGTCCGGCCGCCGCACCACGCAGCGAACCACGCGGGACGACATGGACACGGTGATACGGACTCGCCTCGCCCCGGAAACGAGTCGGATCGCGACCGCACTACTCGATCACGCGACAGCCAGGGGACGGCTGGAGGGAGGTACGGCCAAGTACCCGAGCATGTCCGTCTACTACCCGGTCGCCGGCCGCCAGGTGCCGCTCTGGACGCTGTCCCTGTACGACAGCCCCGCCAAGGAGGAGCTGGCCTTCAGCTTCGGATCGATCACCCACCACCTCGGCCTCGACGCGACGGCAGCGTTCGCGGAGTCCTTGCCGGCCGTTCCCGAGCTGCAGAAGAAGCTGGAGGTGCAGCGGGAGAAGGGGTACACGGGCTGGCCGTCGGCCCCTCTGACCGCCCTGGCAGCCGAACCCGGTGCCGTGGAAGGGATCCTGGCCGCTGTCCAGCGGCTCATGGAGGGCCGAGGATAGGTCCGCGTGCGTTCGGGTGTCCCGTGACGTCCGATCCAGTTAACCCCGACCGTGCCTGGATGCCTGCAGGCCTGCAGGGGCCTGTGCCTGCAGGCGCCTGGCATGAGCGCCCGCATGTCAGGCGGCTGCGGCCCCCTCGCCGGGCGGCCGTAGGACCCGCCGGGGGACCCGGGTGGGGACAACCCCCCACTGAGGACACCGGGGCACCGCAGTGCACAGATGCCTGTGCACAGACGAGTGTGTGGGCATGTCAAAGGAACCCAGCGCCGGTGAACCTCCAGAGGCGCAACGCGCCCCCGTCGCAACCGGCGCACCCGTCGAACTCGCCGCGCTCCAGGCGCTCGCGCTGAACACCGGGTCGATCGGCTACCACCTAACCACCATGCGTACGCCGCCGACCTGGGACTGTTCGAGCGGCTTCGGCGGGACGCGGACGACGGTCCATGGGCGGACGCGTTCCCCTGCTCGCGCGGCGCCGTCCGGCTCACACTTCCCGGACTCAGGGAGTGCTTCGGGGAGTGCATCGCGCTCCTCAACCGCTACCAGCGGCCCGAGTCCGTGACCCCGCCCGGCGCGCGCACGCCGCTCACCCGGTTCCTCGCCTTCCCCGCCCCCGAGCCGACGGGCGACGGCGACTCCGGAGCCGGCCGGAAGCACGACCTCGCACACAAGAGACGAGAGGCCGGTCCCTCATGATGCTGCGCTACGCCCTGAAGACCGTCCGCGCGCGCAAGGCAGGCTTCCTCGGTGCCTTCCTCGCCCTGATGTGCGCGGCCGCCCTGATCACCGCGTGCGGCACGCTCCTCGAGACGGGGCTGCGCGGCACCATCCGGACCGAGCGCTATACCGCGGCCCCGGTCGTGGTCTCCGCCGACCAGAACGTCCACCGGACCACCGTCAAGCGGAAGAAGGGCAAGACCAAGGTCAAGCACAAGGCCAAACCCATCGCCGAGCGCGCCTGGCTCTCGGCCGACATCGGACGGACCCTGGGCGGCACGCCCGGAGTCGCCCGCGTCATCCCCGAACTCACCTTCATGGCCCAGCCGTTGACCCCGAACGGCACCGGCGACAGGACCGCTTACGGGCACGCCTGGGAGTCCGCCGCGCTGACGCCGTACCGGCTCACCGCGGGTACCGCCCCCACGGCCGCCACCGATGTCGTCGTCGACCGCTACCTCGCCGAGCGCGCCCGTCTCGAACCCGGTGACCGCCTCACCGTCCAGTCGACCAAGGCCCCGCGCTCCTACCGCGTCACCGGCATCGCCGCCCCTGCCACCGCCGTTCGCCACCAGACGTCCCTCTTCTTCTCCACGGCCGAGGCCCGCCGTCTCGCCACCCGCCCCGGGCAGGTCACCGCGTTCGGTGTGATCGCGGACGCGGGCACCGATCCGGGCCGGCTGCGGCATGCCGTGTCCGAGGCTCTGCGCGGCACCGGTGCCCAGGTCAGCTCCGGCGACGCCCGTGGTGCGGTGGAGTTCCTGGACGCCGCCGCGGCGCGCACCAAGCTGGTCAGCATGGGCGGCGCGATGGGCGGCACCTCGCTGCTCGTGGCGGTGCTCGTGGTCGTGGGGACCTTCGCGCTCTCCGTCCAGCAGCGCCACCGCGAACTCGCCCTGCTCCGCGCCATCGCCGCCACCTCCGGGCAGATCCGCAGGCTCCTCGGGCGGGAGGCCCTGATCGTCGGGGCGGCCGCGGGCACGGCCGGGGCCCTGGTGGGGCTTCCCTTGGGTGGTTGGCTGCACGGCAGGTTCGTCACACTGGGTGCCGTGCCCGCCACGCTGCACCACACCGTCGGTGTCTTCCCGCCGCTCGCCGCCGTCGCCGCGACCCTGTTCGGCGCCTGGGCCGCCGCACGGATCGCCTCGCGGCGGGTGGCCCGGATCCGCCCGGCCGAGGCGCTCGCCGAGGCCCGGGCCGAGCGCACCCGGCCCGCGTGGGGCCGTCTCCTCGCCGGTCTGCTGCTGCTCGCCGGTGGCGCCGTCCTCGTCGCACTGCTCAGCATCCTGCGCACCGAGCCCGCCTCGACCCCGGTCGCCTTCCTCACCGTCGTCGTCCTGTCCACCTCCGTCGCCCTGCTCGGGCCGCTCCTGGTCAAGGCAGCCGCCCTTCTCCTCACCGGCCCGCTGCGCCTGACCGGCCCCGGTGGCAGGCTCGCCACCGCCAACCTCCGCGGCAACGCCGCCCGCATGGCCTCCGTCGTCACCCCCCTCACCCTGCTCATCGGCATGACCTGCACGGTGCTGTTCGTGCAGCCCACCCTCGGCGACGCGGCCCGCGCCCAGACCCGCGAGGGCATCCGCGCCGACTGGGTCGTCGCCTCCCGGGGGCCCGGTGTCCCGTCCGAGGCGGCACGGCGACTGCGTACGGAGAACACCGTCGTCACCGAAGTGGTCCGTACGACCGTCCGGGTCGGCCTCGACAAGTACGCGGCGCAGGGTGTCACCCCTGCCGACCTGGCCCGCACCTGGGACCCGGACGTCACCGCCGGGTCGCTCCGCGGGCTCACCGAGCACACCGTCGCCGTCAGCGAACTGACTGCGGACCAGCTCCACCTGGAACCCGGAAGCACCCTGAAGCTCACGCTCGGTGACGGCACGCCCGCCACGCTCACCGTCGCCGCCGTCTACACCAAGGGTCTCGGCTTCGGGGACCTCACCGTCGCGCATGACCTGCTCGCACGCCATGTCGACAACCCGCTCTCCTCCTCACTCCTCGTCAGCACGGACCGTACACAGACACAACTCGCGACTACGCTGCGTGAGTTCCCGGGGCTTGAGGTTCTCTCCCCGGCCGCCGCCGACTCGCTCCAGGCGCAGCGCCAGCGGACCAACGCCGAGGTCAACTTCCTCGCCATGGGGCTCGTGCTGGCCTTCACGGCCATCGCCGTGGTCAACACACTCGCCATGTCGGTCTCCGAGCGCGTCCGGGAGTTCGCGCTGCTGCGTCTCGCGGGGGCGACCCGCCGTCAGGTGCTGCGCATGCTGCGCACCGAGGCCCTGTCGGTCCTCCTCCTCGCCACCGCCCTCGGCAGCGGCATCGCCCTGGCCATCCTGACTTCGTTCAGCATCGGCATGACGGGCCGAGCGGCACCGGCCGTCACACCGCTCGTGTACGTCACGGTGGTCGCGGGAGCCGGACTCCTCGCGCTCGTCGCTACCGCCCTGCCCGGACGCGTGGCACTCCGGGTCCGGGCGGTGACGGTGGCGACGGCCAAGGAATGACGTACCTCCGCCGAGAGCGCGTGCGCTGGTCAGCGCTCCGGGGGCCAGTCCGTGGGGTCTCTGGGGAAGGGCGGGTGGGCGGTGGTGAGGCGGCGGTAGGCGGCGCGGGCCTGGAGGAGACGGGCGAGGGCGGTGCCGGTGAGGGCCGCGGCGAGGAGGCAGGTGAGCCAGAACGTGTCGCGGGGGTTGGCCCAGGTCAGGACGCCGACGGGTGGGATGGCGAAGCCGTTGAGGAAGAGCCAGCACAGGGCGGCCGTGCCGGGGGCCGCGGTGAAGCGGGCGTGGAGGCCCAGCAGGGCGGAGAGCAGTGACAGCGCGGCCAGGGCCAGGCCGGGGCGGTCCGTGCCGACCAACGCGTTGAGCAGCGCCACCAGCGCCATCGCCCCGCCGAAGGCCGTGGCCCACACCAACGGGGTGGCCACGGGCTGGGGGACCGGGCGTGGGCCGGTGCCCAGGGAGACCCACTGGATCACGGGCGCGCTCCGGGGGGCGTGGGTACTTCCCGAACGGGGGTGGTGCGGGCTCGCGTTCCACCACGGGGCGTAAGGACGACCGGGCCTCTTTCGCCGCGGGCCGTGGGGGCGACCGTTTCGTCGCAGGTGGTTGGGGCGACCGGGCCCCTTGCGTCGCAGGTTGTGGGGGCGACCGTTTCGTCGCAGGTGGTTGGGGCGACCGGGCCCCTTGCGTCGCAGGTTGTGGGGGCGACCGTTTCGTCGCAGGTGGTTGGGGCGACCGGGCCCCTTGCGTCGCAGGTTGTGGGGGCGACCGTTTCGTCGCGGGTGGTGGGTGCGCCCGCTGGGATCATGCTGTGTTTCCTTTCGGTCCTCCCCGATGCCGTGTCGACGCCGGTCCGGACGGTGAAGGGGATTGTTCCATCGCGGGGGTGGCCTCGCCGCCGGCGGACGGTTTTCGGGGTCTCGTTAGGGTGGCACCGACGGTTGTCCGATGAAATATCCGAATCAGACAGGGGGCCGACCGTGGGTGCTCCGCGCCTGAGCAGTACGCCGTTGCCAGGGATCGGGGTCCGCTACGACCTCACGACCAAGGAACAGCGGCGGATTTCAGTGGTCGCCCACCGGGACGGCACACGGACGTTGAGCGCGTACCGGCGGGACGATCCGGACGCGTGCGCGCTGTCGGTACGGCTGACGGCGGGGGAGGCGACCGCCGTCGTCGACGCGTTGGCGCCGGACCACCACAGCCCGAACCTGCTGTCCACCACGGAGTTGGGGCTGGTCGCGGAGCGGATCGAGCTCGCTTCGACGTCGTACTGGAACGGGCGGGTGCTGGGCGACACCCGGATGCGGACCGAGACGGGCGCGTCCGTCGTGGCCGTACTGCGGCGGGCCGAGGCGATTCCCTCGCCTACGCCGGACTTCCGGCTGGCCGGCGGCGACACGCTCATCGTGATCGGCACCCGGGAGGGTGTGGAGGCGGCCGCGGCGACTCTCGGGCGGGAGTGAGCGGCGCATGTACTTCTCCGGGCAATTCCCCGGGCCCGCGGCCGGGCAGTTCCTCGCTCAGTCCTCCTCCTCGCACTCCTCCGCCGTCTTTCTGATCGAGTTCGGCGCGATCATCCTCGGGCTGGGGCTGCTGGGGCGGTTCGCCGGGCGGTTCCGGCTGTCGCCGATACCGCTGTATCTGCTGGCCGGGCTGGCCTTCGGGGAGGGCGGGCTGCTGCCGCTGGGCGCCAGTGAGGAGTTCGTGGCGATCGGCGCCGAGATCGGCGTGATTCTGCTGCTGCTCATGCTCGGGCTCGAGTACACCGCGAGTGATCTGGTCTCCAACCTCAAGACCCAGTATCCGGCCGGACTCGTGGACGCCGCGCTCAACGCGGTGCCGGGTGCGGCCATGGCGCTGCTGCTGGGGTGGGGGCCGGTCGCCGCCGTCGTGCTCGCGGGCGTCACCTGGATCTCGTCCTCCGGGGTCATCGCCAAGGTGCTCGGGGATCTCGGACGGCTCGGCAACCGCGAGACGCCCGTCGTGCTCAGCATCCTGGTCCTGGAGGACCTGTCGATGGCCGTCTATCTGCCGATCGTGACGGCCCTGCTCGCCGGGGTCGGTCTGGCGGCGGGCAGTGCGACGCTGGCCATCGCGCTCGGTACGGCCGGGGTCGTGCTGTTGGTGGCGGTGCGGTACGGGCGGCACATATCCCGGTTCGTGACCAGCGACGATCCCGAGAAACTGCTGCTCGTCGTGCTGGGGCTGACGCTCCTCGTCGCCGGGCTCGCGCAGCAGTTGCAGGTGTCGGCGGCCGTGGGCGCGTTCCTGGTGGGGATCGCGCTGTCGGGGGAGGTCGCCGAGGGTGCGCACAGTCTGCTGGCGCCGTTGCGGGACCTGTTCGCCGCCGTGTTCTTCGTCTTCTTCGGTCTGCACACCGACCCCGCCAGCATTCCGCCGGTGCTGCTGCCCGCGCTCGTACTGGCCGTCGTCACCGCCCTGACGAAGATCGCCACCGGGTACTGGGCCGCGCGTCGGGCCGGGATCTCGGCCAAGGGGCGCTGGCGTGCGGGTGGGACGCTGGTCGCCCGCGGGGAGTTCTCCATCGTCATCGCCGGCCTCGCGGTCACCGCCGGCATCGAACCGTCCCTCGGGCCGCTGGCCACGGCGTACGTACTGATCCTGGTGATCGTCGGCCCGTTGACCGCGCGCTGGACGGAGCCGGTGGCGATGTGGGTGACCGGGCGAGTGGGCGGGCCCGCGCCCGCCGCCCCGGGAGGGGCGAGCACGCCACCGCCGACCGGGACGACGGGAGCACACGAGGCACTGGAGGAGCGGGGCGCGGCCGACCGGGCTTGAGAGGGGCCACGGCCCACCGGGCCTGAGGGGGGCACGACCCACCGGGCCTGCGAAGGGGCGCGGCCGACTTGGCCTGGAGGGGAGCGCCGGCGACCAGGTCTGAGGAGGGGGCACGACCGACCGGGCCCGAGACGGAGCGCCGCCAGCCCTGGCCTGAGACGGAGCAGGACCGGCCGG